>JBKJZK010000345.1:0-3281 GCA_046715215.1 Nitrospiraceae bacterium | reverse complement strand
GTACGGAGCCGAGTATCGCCTGAAAAATACGATCACGATCGAAGATCTCACCTTTCGTGCCAACCACATCATCAAGAACGAAATTGAGATCGTGCAAAACCAAATGGCGCGCAACCACATCGATCTGATCTTCGGAGAGGCTCGCTTCGTTGATCCTCACCGGCTCGTCATTCAACAGGCCGGTACGTCAACTGAACATCATGCGCAAGTGATCATCATCGCCGTCGGGACCAAACCCGCTCGGCCGCCCGAGATTCCCTTCGACGACGACACTATCATCGATACCGACGGCTTTCTCACGCTCAAACACCTTCCGACATCGATGGTCATTGTCGGCGGCGGCGTGATCGGCACAGAGTACGCGTCGATCTTAGCCACGATGGGGGTGCCGGTCACTCTGATCGACAAGCGACCGCGCTTGCTGGAATTTGTCGACGCCCAGATCATCGGTGCCCTGCAACAGCAGATGACAGACATCGGCGTCACGCTCTGCCATGAAGAAGAAGTGGTCGCGATCCGGAAACAGTCCGACGGACAGGTCGCGGTCTCGCTGACGCACCGACCACCGATTACCACCACAACGCTCATGTATGCCATCGGCCGCATCGGCGCAACGAAGGACTTGAACCTCGAGGTCGTCGGTATCACGCCGGATGCGCGAGGCCGCGTGTCCGTCAACGAACATTTCCAAACAGCAATCCCCCATATATACGCCGCCGGCGACGTCATCGGCTTTCCCGCCTTGGCCTCCACATCCATGCAGCAAGGACGCCATGCCGCCTGCCATGCCTTTGGCCATCCCGACCACACCGACACAGCCCTCCTGCCCTACGGCATCTATGCCATTCCGGAAATCTCCATGGTGGGGTGGAATGAGGAAGATCTGGCCAAGACAGAGACTCCCTATTCGGTGGGCATCGCACACTATCGTGAAATTGCCCGCGGACAGCTCATCGGCGATGAAACCGGCATGGTGAAACTGCTGTTTCATCGCTACACCAGCGCGCTCCTGGGCGTCCATGCCATTGGGGAAGGCGCGACTGAACTGATCCATATCGGACAGGCGGTCATGGCTTATCGGGGAAAGATCGATTACTTCATCGACACCGTCTTCAACTACCCGACCCTGGCCGAATGTTATAGAGTCGCCGCGCTCGACGGCCTCAATCGTTTGCCGAGGCCCTGGCCCCAGCAGACGCACGGATCGTGAAACGTGAGGCGTGAAACGTCTCTCGCAAGAAACAATCACAACCTTCGATCTCACAGAGGATCCAATGTCGTTTTCCAACCATCTGCGTAGGCTGGCGCAACCGATTTGGGACGCGCAGCTCACCCATCCGTTCGTCGTGGCGTTGGGCAAGGGGACCTTGCCGGAACGCAAATTCAAGTACTACATCCTGCAGGATGCAAGGTTTCTCGGCGACCTCGCCCGTGTGTTTTCTGCCGGAGCGCTGAGAGCGCCGGATTCAGAATCGGCCCTGCGTCTGACGAAACTCGCCGAAGAAACCATTGTCGTCGAACGCAGCCTCCACGAAGGGTACGGGTCACGGTGGAAGATGAGCGCCAAACAGATGACGGCCGTGCCCATGGCGCCGACGAACTACGCCTATACGCGGCACATGCTTACCGTCGCCCATACAGGCTCGGCAGCGGAGATCACCGTCGTCGCCCTTCCCTGCGCCTGGATCTACTGCGTCGTCGGGCAGCATCTCTTGAAACATGGCCCGCCGAAAAAGAATCATCCTTATCGTGACTGGCTCATGCTCTACGCCTCTCCCGAATTCGCCGAGGTGCAGCGCTGGATGCGCAAAAAGGTAGACCAGTGGGCCAAGACCGCGGGCACAGAAGAGAAACGGCGGATGGAAGAATCGTTCGTCATCAGCTCGCGGTATGAGTGGATGTTCTGGGAGATGGCGTGGAAGGAAGAGGAGTGGCCCGTGTGAGCTGACGGGTCCTGTCGCGAACCAGCCCGTCCGTCCTCGCACCCCGCCCGGTGTAGGGACCCCGCTGCGGGCGGACGGGCACCCAGGTTTGCGCCACCCGTCAAGTCACACGGGCCAGATTGGAGGAGACAAAAAGACGGGAGCGGATAAAGGGGCAGGACCGTCTCGTGTGCTCGCAGAGCCCCCACGATAAAGCAGTGGTCGCTCGATGCGCGCAGTTCGAGACAATCCTGCCCCTCGCCAAAAGATCAAGCCGGCTACATAGGGGAATAGAGGCACACGGTGGGCGAAAAGACCTACACCAGAGCGTTAGGAGAGCACGCGCGTAAAAGGCACGTCCACAAGACCGAAAAAGGCAAGGTGGTGGATTTTGTGGTCCAACTTGAGGTGAACGTAGGTGGCGTTTGGCAACCTGTGATACGTTATGATTGTGCTCATGACTTCTCTCACATAGACCGTTACAATATCCACGGTGAGCAAGAAAAAGAAGCGCTTCAGCTTTCATATGCCGAATGTCTGACCTTGGCGGACGACGATATCGACCTGAACTGGGAAACGTACAAGGCGAAATTCTTGAGTGGAGAACTTCCATGAGTACTAATGAAAAGCGAAACAGCCTATTGGGGATGGAGTTCGATCGGTATCTCCGGGAACATCCTGAGTTTGCCGACAAAATCCCCAATAATGCCCAAGTCATTCTACTCCTCGATGGGGATGAGGAATTCAACGCGTGGAGTGCGCGCATCGGTAAAGAGCAAGTTGCTCAGGGCCAGCCACTTCTCTACGTGACCATCAAAAAACTCGCCCCAGCCCATTCACGCATTGAGGAGCTTAGCCTTACGGCTGGGTAACCTCCTTGACCCGCAAATCACCCGCGATCTCAAACAGGCGTAGAGACGTGGTGGACTCGCTCTTCGAATCAGACTCCCGATTCATCGCCCGCTTGAGTCGTTACGGCAAAACTATCAGCGTGAAGGCGGCACTTCTATTGACGACGTTCGGAAAGAGTTGCGCTTGCCGAAAGGTAGCGGCGAAAAAATAGGAGTGCGGGCGGTGATGGGAGGGCAGGCCAGAACTGAGAGGCTCTCTCCGCTTGAAGCCAAAGAGCCTCTAGGCTTCGCCTCCTCTTGGCGCCGAAAACTTGCAACACCAGGGCTTCGCTAAGGTGTTGCTTCGAACATTCGTCGCCACTGCCCACGGCAGCCGTTGCAGCTCAGCAAGAGCGGTAACCCAACGGCGCTCTGATCACGCTCCGAGAGCCTCCCAGCCCTGGCCCTAAATAGAACACCGGCCAAGAGAGAAAGAAAGGTGGCTACGGACGGACTGGCACCCAGGTTA
>JBKJZK010000344.1:0-4872 GCA_046715215.1 Nitrospiraceae bacterium | reverse complement strand
CGCTTCGACCTGGACTTCGACCTGCCGGCCCATTTCTTACCGGAGTTCCCACCCCCCATCTATATGACCACCAGGCCTGATCTCGGTGACGTATAAAAGGGTAAATTGGTGACCATCGACAACTATTATGAATTCTTCAACGGGATTCTGAATCCAAAACAGCTCGAGGGCTTGCGGCTGCTCGTTACGACTTTCCCGCAGCAGCAGTTCAACCAGACGGAAGACCGTCGCACCGTGCGTCCAAGCCGTGGTGTTACCTGTTTCGAGTGTCATGCGAATGGCCACACGAACGCCAGTACCCATCTGGCCGGAGATATCCGTCCGCAGGAGTTCCGTCATCGAATTGATACCCCAACGTTGCGCGGCTTATACATCCAGCGGCTGTTCGGCTCGCAGAGGGCGCTGAAGAGCGTGGAGGATTTCACTGAGTTTGAGCAGCGGGGTGCCTACTTCGACGGCGATCATGTGATCGGCACAAAAAAAGGGGCCAACATTCTCGAACGAGGTAGCCAGGTGCATTTCATGGCAGAGTTCCAGGAACTCCTGGACTTCCCCCCGGCACCCAAGCTGGGCATTGACGGCAAGTTGAATCCCAAAAAAGCCACCGCGTCTGAGAAGCGAGGGCAGGATCTGTTCTTCGGCAAAGCGACATGCGCTGGTTGCCATCAGGCGCCTTATTACACGGACAATTCCATGCACAACCTGAAGGTGGAACGCTTTTACAAGCCGCGGATGATCAATGGTCGCATGGCGAGCGCGGATGGACCCATTAAGACGTTTCCTTTGCGGGGCATCAAGGATTCGTCTCCTTACTTGCATGATGGGAGGCTGCTGACGTTAGAGGATACGGTGGAGTTCTTCAACATCGTGTTAGGGACCCAGTTGACGACTGAAGAGAAACAGGACCTGGTGGCATTCCTACGTGTTCTCTAATGTCTAAGGAGAGCCTGTTTTACACAGTCTGGCTATAGAGGGGGAGAACATAAAGAAATAGGCGGTAGATCTTCTGAGCAATCGAAGGAACCAGGCCCGAGGATGACAGGAAAGCCTTGGGCGACTCATGAGCGACAAAATAGAAACGGGGGCACTCCCCGAGAGGAGGAAATCGTGAAAGAAGCCACATCAATACCGGTGCAACCTGTGCCAAGAGCGCCTCGCACTCCCAGAAAGGAAGGAATCATAAAAGAAGCCATCGGTCTGACTGATGTGAAAACCCTCCGGGCTCGGGCACGACAAGGAATTGAGGACGGCGCCATGACAGCGGGGTACAAGGCCAAAGCGGAGACGGTAATCGAGCTGCTGAATGAGGCCCTCGCCACAGAAATCGTCTGCGTCCTTCGCTATAAACGTCATTACTTCATGGCCACCGGGATCAGTTCACTCAGCGTGAAGGGCGAGTTTCTCCAGCATGCCACAGAGGAACAAGTCCATGCCGATCAATTGGCCGAGCGCATTGTCCAACTTGGGGGTGAACCGAATCTGTCCCCAGAAGGGCTTCTGAGTCGGAGCCATTCGGAATATGTCGAAGGAGAGTCATTGGTGGAGATGATCACGGAAGACCTGATTGCCGAACGGATCGCAATCGATAGCTATCGTGAAATGATCGCCTATGTCGGCACTGATGATCCCACGACTCGCAAAGTATTGGAGGCGATTCTTGCGCAGGAAGAAGAGCATGCAGAGGACCTGGCCAGCCTCTTGAAGGAGCTGGGCCCGCAAGCGCATGCGCATGAGCCCGGTCGTTAGCCGGGCAGGAAAGGAGAGGCCATCATGGGAAAAGCGTTCATTCTTTGGCTGCTGGGTGTTCCGTTCACGCTGCTCGCCGTCCTCTGGTTCTTCGGTGTCTTTCGATAAGACGGCGCGTGGAAGGGCCTGCTAGCCCGCATTATTCATGAAGGTTTGTCGCGAAAGCACTGGGCGATACCGTGCAACGGTCCAGGAAACGGTGCAGGGACGAGGCGATCGTTCCTGTTCAACCTTGGCCAGCATGGTGACAGGGTTCAGGGCTATGACGGGAGTCGTCAAGGCACACTTTTACCGAGAAGGAGGGGCAGTCAATGGCAGATGACAGATGGTGTTCACTGGGAGCGGCGGGATTGGCGTTTGTGACCGGAGGGTTGGCAGGGGCTGCGGTGGCGCTGTTGCTGGCGCCGCAGTCGGGTCGTGAGTCACGGGAGCAGGTGCGAGGGCATGCGCGGCGAACCGAAGAGCAAGTCCATGATCTGGCCGATAAGGCCACCCAGGTCATGGACCGGGTGGTGGACAAGGGACGCGAGTTTATCAAAGACAAGCAAGCGATCATGACCGAGGCGGTCGAGGCCGGGCGCACGGCCATGCAGCGGGAGCGTGAGCGGCTGTCTGGCGAAAAGAAGGCGTGACGTCCGAATGGTGCAGAGCCACAGATGATAGCCCTTGTCGGTGATAGGCACTCGTCGGCACCTTGCATTACAGATCGTGGAGTTGCAAGCGTAGCCTGGCGACAATCTTCTCGCCGGCCATGGTGCCAAATTCTGAACAGTTTGGATCGTCGGCAGATGACGGGTGAGACCGTTGAACGGCGTTCAGATTGGGAGCACACGGCCAGTTACGCGCATGACTTGAATAAACCCTCGCGGTAGGACAGGTTGAGTCTGACGATCCGGCACAAGTGGTCACACATGGTCCAGCGCTACGCAAATCAGGCCTTGCTCAGAAACGGGGGTGCAGGCTATGTCTATTTGGAGAACGAGTCCGCACGAACGTGAGCACTCTCGTCCGGTTCTATTCCGTAGCGCTCTTCAAATTGATCGGCCGCATCCGGTAGTCGAGGCACGCGCGGTTGCTGAGGGCCGGTTCGGCAATGCGCCGGTGGTGGGCGGATCCCAGCGTGCCGGCGAGTGCCTTGTGGCGTTCCTCACCGGTGTCCTCGCACTCGCCCTCATGATGCCGGGTGCGGTCTTCGCACAGGAGCGTTCCTCCGCCGAAGGCCCCACGCCGCCGGCGCCGACGCAGGCCGCTCCCATCGGCCCGCCAGCCCCCGAGGGGCCGAAACAGTTTCTGTCCTGGGAGATGAGGCCGGGCAGGAGCTATCTCATTCCAGCTCTTGAGATTTCCTCCTACATCTTTCTGCTGAATCTGTACGATCGACATTTCACCGAGCCCAAGGATGAGTACCGCACGACCGGCAACACGATTCACACGCATTTGACTGACTCGAAGTGGGTCCTTGACAACGACCAGTTCTCCATCAATCAGTTCCTGCATCCCTACGGTGGAACAGTCTACTATGGCTTGTCTCGATCGGCCGGCCTTAATTTTTGGGAATCATTTCTCTATACAGGCGCCGGCAGTTTTGTCTGGGAAATCGTCGGCGAGAAGACGCTACCCTCTGTCAACGACCAGATCACGACCACCTTTGGTGGGACATTCCTGGGTGAGCCGCTCTTCAGAATGGCCAATCTGCTGCTGGAGAGCGGCGACGAAGGCAAGCCGGGCTTCTGGCGAGAACTGGGAGCCGCCGTCATCTCTCCGCCTACAGGTTTTAACCGCCTCGCCTTCGGCAACCGATTCGACGGAGTCTATCCGAGTCATAATCCAGCAACCTTCATGCGCCTTCAAGTCGGCGGAACGCTGACCTCCAGTAGCGACAATGTTTCATCCTCCGTCAAACAGCGCGGAGCAATCGGAGACTTTGCCTTTACCTATGGGCTCCCGGGAAAGCCTGGCTATACCTACACACGACCATTCGACTACTTTGACTTCCATCTTACCAGTGTCACGGCCAACACGATCGAGAGCATTGATACGCGTGGGCTTCTGATCGGTACTAGCTATGCGTCCGGCGATTCCACGCGCGGTATCTGGGGTCTCTATGGGAGCTACGACTATATCGTGCCACAAGTCTTTCGCGTTTCAACGGCCGCGCTGTCACTCGGTACTACTTGGCAGACCTGGCTTTCGCAGGACGTGGCGCTTCAGGGGACCGCCCTCGGGGGTGCAGGCTATGGCGCAGCCGGCAGCATCCGACGTACGGGTGAGCGAGATTATCATTATGGCGCAACGCCGCAGGCCCTTCTCGCGCTCCGTCTCATTCTTGGCGATAGGGCGATGTTCGACGTTACAGGACGCGAGTACTATGTCACCGGTCTGCTCTCCACGGAACCTCACGGAAGGGAAAACATCATGCGAGGGGAAGGATCCTTCACGTTGCGGGTTTTCGACCGCCATGGCATCGCCATCCGATATGTCATATCCCATCGCGATGCAAGCTATCCGCAAGTGGACTATAGGGATCAGACGGTCAGCAGCGTAAGCCTCATGTATGTGTTGCTTGGAGAAAGCGGATTTGGAGCCGTCGAATGGCGCTAGCCCGGACACCGACCAAACCGCCTGAATCCGCTAACCCCCATTGAGCGGTATTCATCATGGTGGCTGTTTCCTCGGCACTTCGCACGGGAGGCACTGTTATGAATATAAAACTCGCGTTCGCGTTGTTCCCAATCCTATTTCTTGGCGCTCCTGTCTAGGCTCAAATCCGTTGGGTAGAATGTCTCGAGGCAGCTCAGGAACAGCTGAAGCAATGCCCCGAGAATCTTGTGCGGAGAGACAGCAATCAAACGCGAAGGGCTGCGAGAGTGGCCTCCTCCTGGTCGCCTCCTGCTTGACAACACCAAGGCGCTGGTTTATACTCAGAGCCCTCGTTACGTAGAAAATTGTGTAGGCTCGCCTCTCCATTGAGCGGAGGTCTACTGATGACGCGCAAACCACCCCCCCGGTTCAATCCCAAGAATTTTCTCGCAAAAGTCAGCAATGGAAAAACTATGCTGACGTTCCCCAAGAGGCAGATTATCTTTTCGCAAGGAGATGCGGCTGATGCGGTCTTCTATATCCATG
>JBKJZK010000343.1:0-2836 GCA_046715215.1 Nitrospiraceae bacterium | reverse complement strand
CTATTACGGGCGGCAGTTTACGCCGCCGAATCTCGAAGCCATTTCCTTTGCGAAGCTCAATACCGCCGGAACAAAGGCGGCGCCGGATGATACGACGAATAATACAGTCCGGGCCGAGCGAGCACACTACTTCGAGGCCGGCAGCTATCACGCACTCTCACGCTGGGCGACCGTACAACTGACCGGCTACTACAAGCTTGCGCATTTTCTTTCCGACGCGGGCCAGTTTGGCACCACTCCACTCTTGAACTACTTTGCCTTCGAGCGGGGCTGGCAGCGCGGCATCGATGGCGCATTGAAGCTACAGCTGATGGAGAACCTGTCAGCACGCGGCAACGTGGCCTGGGGGCAGTGTAAGGGCTACGGGCTCCAATCTGGACACGTCCTGTTGGAACAGAAGGAGATCAACGACATCAATTCTCAGGGTGGGGTGTTCTGCGATCACTCGCAGACGCTCACGAGTTCCGGAGTGGTTGCCTATCGTTTCTTAGAGCGGACGACTCTCACTGGACAGGTGCTGTTTGCGTCGGGGTTGCGTACGGCGGAAGAGGGAGGCAAAACCAATTCCACTCATAGCCCCTCGTACACGATCTACAATATGTCCCTCACGCATGTCATCCCCTTGCCGTGGGACAATCAGAAGCTTCTATTGGGCTTTGACGTGGTTAACGTACTGGACCAACAGTACCTCATCAACCAAGGCGAGGGGAGTATTGGTCTGGGTGTCTCTCATGCGGGGATGCCGAGGTCGTTCTACTTCCGTGGCCAGTGGTCCTTTTAGCCGGACGCTGAAAAAGTCCGCCAGCTTCGTTCTCGCGTCGCTTCCGTGAACCGTGAGGCGTGAAACGTGAAACGAAGGTTAGCCGCGGAGCTGTGCTTTGTCTGGGACAAGGTGCGTTCCAGGGCGAAGAGTCTGTCTTGGCAGACTCAGGGAGGGAGGGTGAAATACCGCCAGAGTTGGGAGGGTGAGAAGGTCGCCCGTTTGAGCATCCGGCAGTTGATAGAGTAGGATACGCACGTCATGAGACCATTTCTCGCGGTATCATTTGCAATAGTTTTGGCTTGGCCGGCCTCCGGGTATGCGGTGCCTGGTGACGAGGCCACGCATGAGGACGATCACCAGGAGGATGTGCTGGAGTTGCCCGAGGTCCATGTCCATGGCCTGCCGCTCAACAAGGATCAACAGCTTGGACCGGTTTCCAAAGCCACACCCTGGCCGGCTATTCCGCCTGCCTTAGACGGCAAAGAACTCGACGATTGGATGAAAGCGCGCATGTTGGTCTCCAAGGATGCGACGGTGACGGTGGTGGTCTTGGAGCCCGCCAAGCATCGGGAACTCACCGTCGCCGGCATGGCTGCGTTGAATAAATGGACCTTCGATCCCCAGTTGAAAGGCGACGAGCCGATCGATGGGGAACTGACCATTCGCATTCATTTTCGGACGCGATGATATGGCAAAAAGCCTATGGCTAATGGCGTATAGCTGATTGCATGGCACCGGACCCACCAGACAAACCAGATAGACCATTTCCCGCTGTTTGACGGTTGACGAATGACGGGTGACGCTTTATCGTCATCCACATGAGTTGGGACGAATCTCTCTTTCGCGCCGTCAATGGGTTTGCCGGGCAGTCGGCCTGGTTAGACGGACTGGCACTCAATCTCTCCAGATCAAGCCTGCTGTGGATCCCTGGTATCTTGCTGACCGGCTATTGGCTGTGGTTGTCGTGGCGGGAGGCCCTTCCGGGGGCGCCAGCCCTGGCTGCGACGATTGTGATTGCCGATTTTCTCGGTGCGCGCCTGAAGGATCTGGTCGCGCGGCCTCGCCCCTGTTTGTCGTTGATGGATATCCATCATGTGGAAGCCGCTTGCGGAAAAGTGTTTAGCTTCCCCTCAAACCACGCGATCAATACCGCGGTCGCCGCTGCGTTCTTGCAGGTCCTCTATCCTCGTTCAGGGTGGGTGAGTTGGCCCTTGGTAGGACTGATCGGTCTGTCACGTGTGTATATCGGGGCCCACTACGTCACGGACGTGCTGGGAGGTTGGGTGATCGGCGGATTGTTCGGAGCCGGTGCCGCGTGGTTGCTCCTGCGCTACTCGCGTATTCGCGGTTCAATGGCCAGCCCTGCTGCTTAGAAGGATGCTGAGGTCTATTCGTCTGTCTGGTTTGTTTGGTTGAGACTAACCAGATGGACCAGACAGACCGAGCTTGTCTCAGACGTGCAGGTCGTCGAGGTTCTGCTGGGCCGAAATGGTTTTTCTGCAGCCTAGTAGCTCCCCGTGCTCTCGTAGCTTTCAAGACAGCATAAGAGTTCTGTTTGGCAGCGTTCCTGGTCATAGCCTCGCCCAATCAACACGATCGCGTGGCTCGGTTCGTCGAGCAACGTGATAGGCGTAATGGTTGCGTTGCCTGGCGGGGCGTATTGAAATTCCTGGAGTTCCGGTCCCTTGGCGAAGCGGAAGAAGCCTTTCGCCCGTTCAAGTTCAGGGGGCAGGGTCTTCATCCAGCTCAGGAATCGTACAAGGTTCAACGGGCCGGGTAGCCGAACCGTCGTGGCGATTGGATGATACGATGCCCGCTTGCTCGTCGTGGATGAACGCGGCGCGCCGAACTCCACATTGACCATTGGCGCTGGCGACATGCGGGTCATTGGTTCGAGTAGCGATGAGGGATCGACCTTGGCATGGCTGGCTTCCCAGACCCGCGCGTAGGGATTCTGCTCGATGATCGAGGTCTTGAATGCTTCCCAATGTCCGGGAACATAGAGGTCTCGTTTATTGAGAATGAGTTCATCGGCGCAGCGAATTGCCTGCCTGGTGACAAATCCCCCCATAC
>JBKJZK010000342.1:0-2494 GCA_046715215.1 Nitrospiraceae bacterium | reverse complement strand
CAGAACTTCCCTTTGAGAAACGATGAGGGATGGGGATGACAACGTTGGGCAGGTTCCTCGCAATTTTCGGAATAACGCGTTTTTTGTGGGACACGCTGTTGGGTGGTACGTAGACTGAAAGTGCATGAATAGTTGGCAGGATGCTCAAAAAGGCCGTCCAACAAGGCCGCAGGCGAGTCGAACCCGGAGGCGTACCCTCTGGGGCGCACGGCGACGAATAAGGAGCACCAAGTCTGTGCGCGCCGCCGAGTTGGTGAGGCGGCCGGGTCCCCGTTGAGGATTTCGATGAGCCGAGAACGAAGCTGGCGGACTTTTTCAGCATCCTGCTACTGAGAGCTTCGGTCTTTGAAGGTGAGTTCAGAAACGGCGGACTTGTCCATCTCGCCTTTGCCAAGGGCGACCAGTCGCAGGTATTGATCGTAGGTCGCTTGAGCTAGCGGGACGGTGAGCCCGGCGGTCTTCGCTAACGCGAGGGCAATGCCTGAGTCCTTGGCTGCATGGGCAGCCGAGAAGTAGCAGTCATGGGCGCGGTTCTGCATGTCCTCGCCGTCCGTCTCTAACACGCGCGACGCGGCTCCCGTTTGGGCGAAGATGTTTCGCAACATCGTCAGATCGAGGCCAAGGGCTGCTCCAAGCCCAAGCCCTTCTGCCAATGCGGCTGTATTGCAGTTCATCACCATGTTGACGAGTGCCTTGACCTTCGCGGCAGCTCCTGCCGATCCGATATGACGGAGATGCGCGCTCAATTTTTCCAAGAGCGGCTTCGCCGACTCGAACACATCCGGACTCCCACCACACATGAGGTATAACGTGCCGTGGCGCGCCTGCGTGATGCTACTGGCCATGCAGGCTTCGAGGCTCTGGCCTCCACGTTCCGTCACCAGAGTTTCGACGTCGACGTGCACAGCCGGCGAGAGGGTGGCGCAGTTCACGAAGAGCCGGTCCTTGGCATGGCGAAGAAGGCTCTCTGTGTCGGTCACGGAAAAGATCTGGCGCATCGCAGCGTCATCAGATACGACAGTGAGAATGATACCTGCGAGTTCTGCGACGCGGGCAGGGGTTGCAGCCGCTTCACAGCCTAGCTCGTTCGCAAGGTCGGTGGCCGTGGCGCGATCCCTATCGTACACGGCTACGATTGTTTCCTGTTGATCCCTCAAACGACGGGCCATGTTGGCCCCCATCCGTCCGACTCCCACGAAACCGATCTTCGAATCAAACTGCCTCATCACGCTTGCCCCTTCGTTCGTGTTAGCATGCGCGCGCGTTTGCGCGAGTGTAACATAGCCCTAACAGGCTGCAAAAAACCATTTTGGCACAGCAGAAATTCGATGGCTCGGGAGTTTCGGACAATAGAAGCACCTTCCACGCAGGATGCTCAAAAAGTTCGTCCAGCAAGGCCGCAGGGGAGTCGAAACCGGAGGCGTACCCTCAGGGGTACGTTGAGGATTTCGATGAGCCGAGAACGAAGCAGGCGGACTTTTTCAGCATCCTGCTGAGGAACCGATAACGAACATGTGACGGAGGTTCATGCATGCATCAACCCATTGTCGGATTTCATTTGGACGAATATGGCGATTGGGTGGCCGATCTACAATGCGGCCATGGTCAGCACGTGCGTCACCAGCCACCGATGACGAATCGGCTCTGGGTCCTGACAGAGGAAGGCCGGAGACAGCATCTCGGAGAGACCTTGAGTTGCAAGAAGTGCGATGAAGGGAGCGATTGAACTAGCAGGAACCGTAAAAGGTAAGACGTGAAAGGTGAAACGTGGGACTGCCGAGTGCTCTTCCTGCAAATGTTTACGTTTCACTTCTCACGGATCGCTGGACGGCCTTTTTAAGCATCCTGCTACTCAATGGTAGTGACGTTCGGGGAAGGTGCCGCTTTCATGTCGAGGCCTGGTCCTGACCAGGGTTGCAGGCGCGCACCTTCATATCTGTAGCCACCCGTGACGGGGTCACTGGCCAGCAAGAGAGGGGTGTCGAGGTCGAGCACGTCGAAGCCGCCGAGTCCCAGGACCAGGCTGAAAGAGCAGCCCATCGCCATGCGTGTTTCGACCATCCCGCCGATCATCAGCTTGAGGCCGGACGCTTTGGTGAAGGACGCGATCTCCACCGCTTCGACCACGCCGGTCTTCATGGTCTTGATGTTGATATAGTCAGCCGCGCCTCGGGCGACGACCTCTTGCGCGTCCGCGAGCGAGCGGACTGATTCATCCGCCGCAACGGGAATGCCGGTCTCTCGGCGGATTGCCGCCATGCTATCGAGGTCGTCCCGCACCACCGGCTGTTCAAGCAGCACCATCGTCCCGCCAAATCTCTGCACCCCCTGTACAAACGTCAGGCAGTCTTGGCGCGAGAAGCCCTGGTTGCCATCGCCGATGAACGAGATGCCTGGGAGTGCGCGATGCACAGCTTCCAGACGTCGGATGTCGTTCTCGACATCTTTGCCGACCTTCATTTTGAAGAGGCGAAACCCCTTCGCATACCATCCG
>JBKJZK010000341.1:0-5589 GCA_046715215.1 Nitrospiraceae bacterium | reverse complement strand
GTATTGAAAACTCGTGGTGGGGCCTTGCTGCGATTTCGGCGGGACTCTTTCTCTATGGGATCGGTGAGTTCGCCACGTTGTATGTCCTGCTGCATGTTTCGCTCTGGCTGGTCATTGTAGGGTTGGTCATTGCGTTAATCGGAGTCCATGGGGCAAGGACGATTACCTTCCCTCTCTCTTATCTATTGACCAGCATCCCGTTACCGGTTTTTTTGTATGCAAGTTTGTCGAGTCAACTACAATTGTGGTCCTCGGTTCTCGGAGTGGGCTGCTTGCAGCTTGTGGGCGTGACGGCCTTTCGCGATGGCAATGTGATCGATCTGGGGCCAGTCCAACTTCAAGTGGTCGAAGCCTGTAATGGCATTCGGTATTTGCTTCCGCTCACCTCCCTTGCACTGCTTTGTGCCTATCTCTTTAAGGATCGGATGTGGAAGCGAGTGCTGCTCGTCCTCTCGTCGATTCCGATCTCCGTTCTCGTGAACGGTTTTCGCATCGGGATGATCGGGGTCCTGGTCGAATGGTATGGGCAGGGCGCTGCCGAAGGGTTCTACCATCTATTCGAGGGCTGGGTGCTGTTTATGGCGAGTTTGAGCCTGCTGATTCTGGAGATGTGGGTGTTGGCCAGGATCGGGACAATGGGAGATCAATCGTCCTTTCTCTCTCGATTCACTTGGACCAACCCATCTCTCTCGCCCTCAACCTTAGCCTCAGCCTCTCTTCAGCCCTCTCCCAGGCTTTTCCCCGGCCCCGCCTATCTCTGCAGTGTGGCTCTTCTCGTTCCCGTGGCCTTTGCCTCGACACTCATGGAGCAGCGAGAAGAGGTTGCTCCGCCCCGAACCATGTTTGTCGATTTTCCGATGCAGCTCGAGGGGTGGCTGGGTATCTCACTCACATTAGAAAAGCAGTACATCGACGCGCTTCGTTTCGACGACTATATGTTGGTCGATTATCGATTCGGTGATGGGCAGCCAGTCAACTTATATGCCGCCTATTATCGGTCGCAGAGAAAGGGGCAGTCGGCGCACTCTCCCCAAAGTTGTCTGCCAGGCGGTGGTTGGGAAATCTCCTCATTAAATAGTATGGACTTGCCGGCGAACTCCGGGATGGTTCGATCGCTGCATGTGAATCGAGCGTTGATCCAAAAGGACAGCCAAAAACAAATCGTTTTGTACTGGTTTAAGCAGCGTGAACGGATTCTCAGCAATGAATACCTGGTGAAAGTGTATTTGTTCTGGGATGCCTTGTCGCGGGGACGAACCGACGGGGCACTGGTACGAATCGCCTCGCTCGTTGGCCCCGGCGAAACCGAGGACATCGTCGATCAACGGTTGCTGCGTTTCGTTTCAACGATTGAGCCTGAGTTGGCTCGATATGTGCCGGATTGAGGTAGCTGATGCTCAGCCTTAGCCTGAGCCGTAACCTTCTTAGTGTGGGGAAGTGCTGACGGCTGATTCCACGAATGAGCAATGACCCTTGGCCATTTACGAGTTCACCTATGAGTAGCACACTCTTTTTCAGCTTCATGACCTCGTTGCTCATTTGCATGGCCTTGATTCCGCCGTTGAGCCTCATGGCGGAATGCTTCAGCATCATGGACGTTCCAGGCGAACGCAAAGTACATCCGCATCCTGTTCCCCGGGTGGGCGGCATCGCGTTTGGGATCGGGGCCTGTGCCAGCATCGCCTGGTGGACTCCCAAAGGTGGGACCATTCTTTCTGCCCTCCTTGGCAGCTTGATCATTCTGGGTTTTGGTATCTGGGACGACCGCGCCGCGCTCGGGTACCGGATCAAGTTCCTTGGGCAGCTTCTCGCCGCCCTTGCCGTGGTCGTACTCGGGGATATTCGATTCGATAGCCTCCCGTTTATACTCGATACGGTCATTCCCTTGTGGGTCAGTATTCCAGTGACCCTCATGTTCCTCATCGGCGCGTCGAATGCCGTCAATCTCACAGATGGGCTGGACGGTCTCGCGGGAGGGCTTTCGTTTTTGACTCTTTCAGGAATTGCTTATCTCGCCTATCTCTCGAGCGATTCAACCGTGCTGCTATTGGCGGTTCCTTTCCTAGGGGGACTCTTAGGCTTCTTGCGCTATAACACCTATCCAGCGCGAATTTTCATGGGAGACGGCGGCAGTCAATTGCTTGGATTTATGATGGGCGTGCTCGCTATCCTGCTCATTGACTCGACGCACGGCCCATTCAGCCCAAGCCTGGCATTCTTTCTGTTGGGATTGCCATTCCTGGATACACTTGGGGTCTTCGGACAACGACTCACGGAGGGCCGATCTCCTTTTATTGCCGACCGCACGCATATCCACCATAAGCTGCTTGCGGTCGGCTTTTCACACTATGAAGCCGTGACGGTGATTTACGCCATTCAGGCAGGGATGGTGGGGTTGGCCTACCTGCTTCGATGGCAGTCGGACACCCTGATTGTGCCGTTCTATCTCATTCTGGCCGGCGCCGTCCTGGCCCTCTTTATCGCCGCAGGACATGGACTGATTCCCAGCCAGGTCCGGCAGATTGCGCACGGTCGTTCGGTCGGGTGGCTTTCGGATGCTCTCAGTGGCCCTAGGTTGCGCGATCTGCCGATTCGATTCTTGGCCGCAGTGGTCCCTCTTTTTCTCATTGCCTCGGTCTTTCTTCCTGCATACGTACCCGATGATGTGAGTTATATGTCCATCGCCCTGTTTGGCATTGTTTTACTTGGCCTCTCCTTCCTTCCCCGACTCGCTCCGTATTTTGTGCGGGGGGGGCTCTACTTGGGCAGCATCCTCTTACTGTATGTCAGTGATGCATCATGGATGCGGGCAGCTCCACCGGTCACGACGGCCTACCACATCGTGTTTGGCGCGATGGCTGTGATGGTCTTGCTCAGCATGCGATTCGACAGTCAAAGTCGGTTTCAGACGACGCCGCTGGATTATCTGATGGTGTGTCTGGCTGTGATCTTCCCGTTCCTTCCGGAAGTGCGCACGGACATCTCGGCGTTCGGTCTCTTTGCTGCCAAGTTGATTGTCTTGTTCTTCTCGTTCGAGCTGCTTCTGCACGCGTTCTCTGATCGTGTGAAGCAACTCGGACTGGTTTCCTTGTGGATCTTGTTTGGGTTGGGAATTCGGATCTGGCTGTGAGGGGAGGGAGAAGGTTGAGGCTGAGGTTAAGGTTGAGGGGGAAGGTATGACGAGAGGCTGGGGAAAATCCGGCTCATTCGTTCCGAGCTTGACCTTAGCCTCAACCTGAACCTTGCACTACGGAGGTAACACCATGAACTACCGGAACCTCATGATAGTGGTTGTGGCGGCCGCACTCCTCGCTTGTGGCGGGCCTGAGGAGCGAAAGGCCAAGTATCGTGCGCAAGCGCAAGAATACCTTGAAGCCGGCAACTACTCGAAAGCTCGGGTGGCCCTTCGCAATGTCATCAAAATCGATCCGAAGGATGCCGATGCCTATTTTCTATTTGCGCAAGTCGAGGAGAAGGAAAAGAACTGGCGAAACGCCGTCTCGCTGTATCAGGAGGTGGTACAGCTTGTTCCTGATCATACCCGCGCGCTTATTACGCTGGCAAAGTATTATCTCGAAGCCCGTCTGACCGAGCAGGTTGTCTCAACAGCAGACAAGGTGCTGGCAAAAGATCCGCAGCATCCTCAAGCGAATGCCCTCAAGATTGCCGTGTTGGCTGTTGAGGGGAGACTCCCTGAGGCGATGACCCAAGCCGAGGTTCTGCGGTCGCAATTTCCGACCGAGCCCGACGTGGCGGTCTTGCTGGCCACGCTCTACAGCCAACAGCAGCACTATCGCGATGCGGAGGCCACGTTGCAGCAGGCGCTGGATGCTCATCCGAAAGACATGGATCTCCTGAACAATCTGAATACGATCCTGGTTCACGCAAAAGATATGGCCGGTGCGGAGATGGCAGCTCGCCGTATGATCGAAGCAGAACCCACGCAGTTCGATCACCGGCTCAGGCTGGCCCGGTTCTTCGACGCCCAAGGCGCACATGAGAAGGCGGAGGGGGTCTTGCGCGAGGCCATCGCGCTCGATCCAAACAATGAGGAACGTCGTCTCCTGTTGGCAGATTTTCTCAGCACCAGGAAGGACTATCCTACTGCGGAGCATGCACTCCTGGAGGCTGCGACCCAGTTGCCGCGTTCGACAAAGATTCAATTCGGACTTGCGGCGCTGTACCTTAAGAGCAGGCAGGATGCCAAGGCACGTGAGCGATATGCCACACTGGTCAAGGACTACAAGGAGAAACCCGCCGGCTTCGAAGCCAAGGTCAAGCTGGCGGAGATGGATCTTGTCTCAGGCAAACAGGCGGAGGCGGAACGACAGGTGCGAGAGGTCTTGAAGGAGAATCCTCGTTCGTCTGATGGGCTGATTCTCTCCGGTCGTATGGCGTTGGCCAGGCGCAACGGGATAGATGCCGTGCAGGCGTTTCGAACCGTGCTGCATGACCAGCCGGAGTTGGCGACAGTACATTTCCTGCTCGGCCAGGCCTATCTGCTGACCGGAGAGAACAATCTTGCGAAGGAAAGCTTCGAGCGCGCGGTGGCGCTGTATCCAGGACAGGTCGATGCCCGACTGTCACTTGCGGCACTGGAAAGCCAAAGTGGTCGGCACCAGCAGGCTCGTACGCGACTCGATGACTTGTTGGCGCAACGGCCGGATGATTTGGCCGCGCTCGATATGTTGATGATGGTTGATCTCGTGACAAAAAACTGGGTTGAAGCGGAACGCACGTTGAATCGCCTCCGTGCCGTCTCGAAAGACAGCGTCGTCGCTTTCATGGCGGAAGGACGGTTGCGAGAGGCGCAGCAACAATTTGACAAAGCCGGTGCAGCATATGAGCGTGCAACGACTCTGGCCCCGAACGATCCAGACGCGTTGGTGTCTCTGGTGAAACTGAATGTCGCGCAAGGCCATGCCAATCGCGCGAAGACTCGCCTCGATGCGTTGCTCGCCGCACGGCCGGATCATCTGTTTGGCCATGGGCTACTGGGCGAGGTGCTGGCCCTCACCGGCCATCCCCAGGAAGCCGACGCCCAGTTTCGAGAGGCTTCCCGCGTGAATCCCAAATGGATCACGCCGTGGCTCGATTGGGGAGGGTTGTGGCTGGCACAGAAACAGCCGGACCAGGCGGTTCAGGTGATTCAAGCCGGTCTGAAGGCCAACACGGACAGCGAGGAGTTGCACATGCTTCTGGCATCGGCCTATTCCACTCAAGGGCAGATCGATCCTGCTATGACAGCGTATGAGGGAGCGTTGCGACTGAATCCTCGTAACGTGCTGGCTGCGAACAACCTGGCTGTCTTGCTGGTCGATTACAAGGGAGATCCAGAGAACTTACAGAAAGCCTTTGCCCTCAGCCGTGATTTCGAGAAAGATGTGCCGCACCCGCTGTTTTTGGATACGCTGGGATGGGTCCGATTCAAAATGGGGCAAAAGGAAGAGGCGCTTCGTCTCATGAAGGGTGCAGTCGCCAAATTGCCGGAAGTCCCCACGTTGAACTATCATCTCGGGATGGCCTACTACCAGGATGGAAAGACGTCTGAGGCCCGTGTTCACCTCTCGAAGGCACTGAAGAATGCTG
>JBKJZK010000340.1:0-5018 GCA_046715215.1 Nitrospiraceae bacterium | reverse complement strand
GTTCTGGGTTCTGGGTTATCTCGAATTAACTCAGAACTGCTTTTAGCTCGAATTAACTCAGAACTCAGAACTGCTTTTAGAGAGTGCTGACTTCAAAGACTGGTGAGGCCTTGAGCCAACGCGAATTTGATCAAGTCGGAGTTGGTATGGACGCCCACTTTGCGCGTAATATTCGCCTTGTGAAACTCGACGGTCTTACTCGAAATCTTGAGAGTCTGCGCAATATGCTTGGTCGACCGTCCATCGGCTAGCAGGACGAGAATCTCGCGCTGTCGAGTGGTGAGATCGCTGGAATATCCTTCAGGACGAGACCATTCGTGCTCCACCGATTCCCGCACATCCGAGTCGATCTTCCGCGACACGAACTGTTTGTTCCTCATGACGCTCTCGATCGCCGCGAACAATTCATCGGACGCCGACTGTTTAAGCACATAGCCGCTCACTCCTGCCTTGAAGGCTTCACTGACGTAAATTGCCTCTGCCAGCATCGTAACCATAATAATTTTGACCGATGGCAGGAGGATCTTGAGCCGGCGGGCCGCTTCGAATCCGCTCATCCCCGGCAAGGAGGCATCCAGCAGGACGACATCAGGATTCAAGTCTTTCGCTCGGCTTAAGAGTTCGTTGGCGTCGTGGACAGAACCCACAATCGTGAAATGGGGTTCAACCAGCTGCCGCAAACTATCCAAGACCATCGGATGGTCGTCGACGAGAAGCACTCTCGCTCTGGACATAACCATAGAGGTATCCGTGGTATCCTGAGCCTCCACCATCACGCCTCCCGGATGCCAGAGCTCGGGACAGTATACCCCATCATGATACAATTACCCTGAAGAATTCAACTGGGTAGACTACACACCCCTTGTTTTCCATTATAAACACTATAAGAGGCGCGCAACCCCGCCATAACTGGGCATAACCCTGAGTGGTCCTACTTCAGACTCTAGGGCTTCTCCGAGTACCTCAACCTCAGGTGATCCAATATAATCAATCGGTATGAGTACCGTCGGCCCTCGTCAGCGCTCCGGGATCTACCTGGAATCGACCAGTGATGAACAGTATGGGGTCCTCCTTGGTGAGGACCGCCTTGTGAAAGACGTCATGAGCCGCAAGGTGGTCACCGTCGATGCGTCGATCTCCGTCATGGAGGCGGCGGAAACCATACGGAATCGGGACGTTCCCGCACTGGTCGTGTGCCGGGACAACGAACTGGTCGGGGCGCTCACGGAACACGACGTGGTTGTCAGCGGAGCCACCAACGCGGACCATCCCGGCTCCATTACCGTTCACGAGATCGTCACGAAGCGCGAGCTGATCAGGTGTCGTGAGGATGCGATTCTTGCCGACGCAATCCGTGCGATGGCGGATCATCACGCCCACTCCATCCCGGTGGTCAATGCAGAAGGAGGCGTCGTCGGCATACTCTCGCTGCTGGATGTGGTAGGAGCCGTGATGCCCAATGTGGCGGCAGACTGGCTGGCGAAGATGCGGGCTTCTTGAGGAGTCCTAAGTGCCGTTCTGAGTTAGAAGTTCTGAGTTCTGAGTTAGCTTTTCCGGACAACTCAGAACCCAGAACTTCCGAATGACTTCGTTTCAGGCAAGAGAAAGGCATTATGAACAAGTGGATTGTGTCCCTCTTCGTGGCGGCAGCCGGACTCACAGGAACTGCGGCGGCCGATCCCGCAGCGGCACCCGCGGCCCGGCAGGCCGGAGGCGTCTACGCCGTTCAAAATACTATTTCCGTACCCCGCGAACCCCAGAGCGACGTTCAATTGGAAGCGGCGGTGATGGAGGCGATCCGTGCCAGCGCACTGACGAGTGGCAGTCTCATCGTCGCCCATGCCACCAAGGGAGAAGTGACCCTCGAAGGCTCAGTCTTCACCCCGCTGGCCTGGCGGGAAGCCACACGCCTGGCAGAAACCGTGCTGGGCGTCACGTCCATCCGCAACCGTCTGGACGTGGTCGGCGCCGAAACATCATCTGCCACGCAGTAAGTGCACCGGGCACAAAAGAGATCTGAGTTGTGAGTTCTGGGTTCTGAGTTGTCCGGCCTACCTCAGGACTTAGCACTCGTCGCTCTGGGTTTGGGTTGTCTGGAACTAACTCAAAACTCAGCACTCAGAACTGCTTTCCACCACTCAGCGTCGCCAGGGTGCATGCTTGAGCAATCCGGGAGAGTCCCTAGTTAGTCAACCGAGGCGATTGAAGTAGAATCTACTCATGGATATGGAATTTCAAGGCGAAGAGTCTCTCCTCATGTGCGCCTCCTGTTGGAGAATTCTGGCGCCGGGAGACGAACTGTTACTCGATGTGGATCAATGGGTGGATCCCATGACGATCATGTCGGGGATGGGCTCTGGGACCCGGCAGCACGTTCGCTTCATTGACACGTACTGCACCGCCTGTCTCATCGAATCAGCGCTGCGCGTCCAGTCGGCACGGAGACGCACGGCTTATGAGCCCCGCAATGCCTGAGAGGACCGTTATGCGCGTAGTCACCCCCACAGCCCTCTGCCGGATCCTCGTAGCCGGAGTCGCGGTCCTATTAATGATCGCGTCGACGGACGGAACCCTGTGCGCGCAAGACACGTTGTGGCATACATGGCGCAACGGCGGGCTCCAAGCGATGCAAGAGGGCCGGCTCGGGGATGCCGAACGGTTGCTCATTGCCGCGCTGGAACAAGCGGAGAAGTTTGGGGCCGACGACTTGCGGGTGGCCGATGCCGCCAACGACCTCGCCGTCGTCTACGCGATGGCCGGCAAAACAGTGGAAGCGGAACTATTGTTTCAGCGGGCCCTCGTGATCGGCGAAAAAAGGTTGGGAGCGGATCACCAGGAAGTGGGGGCGACTATCCAGAATCTGGGGATTCTGTATGCGACGCAGCACAAGTACCATGAAGCCGAGCCCCTTTTAATGCGCGCTCTGGAGATCAACCTAAAACGATTCGGCGCCGCCCATACACGCACGGCGCTGACACTCAAGACCTTATCCAGCTTCTACGCCATACAGGGTCAATTAGAGGAAGCGGAACAGTTCATCCAGAAATCCCTGGCCATTCTGGAGGCTGAGCGAGTCCAACAAGGCGATCCTCAAATGACGGCAACTCTGCAAGTGTTCGCCGCCATTTTGAGGAATACCAATAGGGAGCATGAAGCGCAGGAGATCGAACGACGTCTTCGGGCCGGAGAGACCGTGTTTCAATAATTCACCCTGTCAGTCGAAAGGAGCCGATCATGTTGAGCTGGGCTATTACATTCCTAGTCGTGGCCATCATTGCGGGAGTGCTGGGCCTATCCGGAGTGGCTGGAACGGCGACGCAAATCGCCTATGTGTTGTTCGTCGTATTTCTGATCATTGCCGCCGTCGGTTTCATTATGGGCCGGCGGCCCGCTGTGACGTAGGCCTGAGTATCGATGCCGCCTAGCCCGCTGTATTCACGCGGGTTGGGTGTGGCCGTCGAGACGCGTATCTCATCAGGACGATTGACGATTGGTCCATTGCACCATTGATTGAAGAATTGAAGTGCAGTGAATCATTGCTGCAGAAGGAAGGCTCCGCAAATCGTCAATGAACCAATGAATATATCGTCAATTCCTCGGACAGAGCATGGACAATCCTTATGCTCGCCGTAATCCTCATACTGACCTTTCTGATAGTCGGCTCACCGGGGCTCTGCCGGGCGAATGTGCCGCAGCAGGGTCAAGTGGAAGGCGATGTCGTGCAGGTGTTCCCGACAGTCATCGTCATTCGGGATGACCATGGCCATGCCACTGTTTTGCAGTTGAATCCTCGGACACAGGTGGGCGGCCAATTCAAACCGGGCGATAAAGTGATCGCCTACATCACCCCCTACGGCGTCACGTCCGTACAGCTCAAACCCAACATTGCCCTCATTCCTTAGGGGAAGTTCTGAGTTGTGAGTGCTGAGTTCTGAGTTCTCTGAAACTAACTCACAGCTCAGCACTACACGGTGGGCATGAGACGTAAAAAGTTTTCGGACTAATCGCTGCCTCCGGACAACTCAGAACTCGAAACTCAGTGGGCCGCCGTACCCTGTTGGTATGCCACCGCCTCTTCGATGGCGTGGCACAAGGCATCAGCCGCGCTTTCTTTCGTCAGATGGGCGGCCGCGCCCGCCGCTTTCATCTTCTGCTGCGTATCGACCGATTGGTTAATCGACAGGCCGATGACGACGGTTTCCGGCCGGTCCGTCTTGATCCGCTTCGTCGCTTCGATCCCGTCCATGTTGGGCATGTTGATGTCCATCACGACGACGTCGGGATCGAGCCGCTGAACGAGCTCAATGGCTTCCCTTCCATCGCTCGCTTCGCCGACCACCTCCAAATGCTTGTAGGCCGTCACGATGCTCCGCAAGCCTTGCCGCAGAACGGTGTGGTCGTCCACCAACAGGATGCGAATGCGGTGCTCTTCGTGGAGTTGTGAGTTCTGAATTGTGAGTTCTGAGTTGTGAGAAGGAGAATACGAAGTTGATACCCGATGGCTTGCAGTTCCTTTGGGAAACTCAGAACTCAGAACTTTGAACTCAGAACTAGCGCCTCCGGCGCTATTCATCGGCAGCACCAGCGTGGCCGTTGTGCCCTGCCCCGGCGCCGAGTCCAAGTCGAACCGGCCCCCGAGCGCTCGCATGCGCTCACGAATACTGAACAGACCGAACCTGGACGACAGTGGTGAGATATCAGCCGCCGCCGCCGCCGCCGCAAGATCAAAGCCATTCTCGTCGCGCACGACGATGCGCAGTAACCCATCCTGACAGGTCATCCGCACCGTGGCCGTTCTCACCGCCGCATGTTTCACCACGTTAATCAGCAACTCCCGGACCGATTGGAACAACAACACGGCACGATCTTCCGGAAGCGGTAGGTTGCCGGCTTCTTCGACCTCGACGGTCACAGCCAAGTCCTGCCGCTTCATGTGATCGCCCAGCCAGATGAGACCGGCGGGTAGCCCCTGCTCCTGCAACACCGGCGGGTTCAGTTCAGCCATCAACGTCCGGCAG
>JBKJZK010000339.1:0-13786 GCA_046715215.1 Nitrospiraceae bacterium | reverse complement strand
TTCCCCCGGAATGCTTCGGCGTGCTTCGAAGCCAGGACCTCACGAAGCAGAAGCAGTTCCAGAAGGGACTCCAGCAGCTCGAAGAAGAAGGGGTCATGCAGGTGTTCTATTCACCCGATCATGTGCGGCGGGAGCCGGTCTTGGCTGCCGTGGGAGAACTCCAATTCGATGTCGTCGCTTCGCGCCTTGAGACCGAGTATGGGGTCAAGACCCTCGTCGAGCGGATGCCCTTTGTCCTGGCCCGCTGGGTAAAAGGCGCTCCCGGCGTGATCGCCCGCATCTACTGGCCACAGGACACGAGACGGCTCGTGGACAAGGACGGCCGGATGGTGATGCTCTTCGGCTCAGAGCGGCTGCTCGCCTACTGCATGAAAGAATATGGCTCCCTCAAGTTTCAGTTGCGGGAGGAAATCGGAAAAGTAGAAAGCTGACAGGCTCCAGGTCTCTATAGGATGCTCAAAAAATCATCCAACTAGACCGCAGGCGAGTCAAAACCGGAGGCGTAACTTTCTCACCCGCCCGCCCCGAACTGCTACCGCAGTTCTATCCCGATGGGGTACGTTGAGGATTTTGACGAACCGAGAACGACGTTGGAGGACTTTTGGGGCATCCTGCTAAGCGCGGCCGCCGTCAAAGCCTGTGTCTCGCCATTTCTCCAGCAGCGCAATACGGCGCGCCAGTTGCGCGACGGTCGCCTGATCGACCCGCCCGCCGGTTCGCTTGATGAGTTCTGCATTGAGCTGGCGATGATCGGTACCGGACTTTCGCGCCACGGCGCCGACGAGGGCGCGATGCTGGTCTCGCAATTCGTTCTTCTTGTCATGAAGCGCCACTGCTGGCTCTGCGATGCCCTCGCCCTCGCCGGCTAGTTCCGCCTCATCTCCCCCGATCAAGGCATCTATCCGGGCCACCCCGTGCAAGGGGATGTATTCTTTCAGCGAGGTGGCGGCCGTAGCGAACAACGTGCGCTGCACGGAAGGCATGATCTCTTCCAGCACATGGTCACGTTCAGCCTTGATCCGTTTGGCATAGTGGACAAGGGTCGCGTCTTTGGGCAGATACAGCCAGGCCCTTTGCGGCTTCGGTAGTTCATCCTGCATCCGAACGAATCGCCCGACGACTTGGCGGAAATACATCTCGGTCAGGACGTTCGTGGCATAGACGCCCACACGGAGCCTCGGGATATCGACGCCTTCGCTCACCATGTTCACCGCGACGAGCCATTGCTGGGTCTTATGATGCGCAAAGGTCCCGATCGTCTTCGAGGCGGACGGATCGTCCGATATGGCCACATGCGCACGGCTGCCGGTGATACGCCCCACCAGCTCCGCCACCTGCCTGGCATGGTCCTGATTCATCGCGACGATGAGCCCGCCGGCATCCGGCTGTTCCTGCTTGCGGAGGCGGCGCAACTCGGCATGGGCATCTGTGATGACCGGTCCCAGCCAGCTATCTTGCAACAGCGCGGTCTTGAGCCGCTCACGCTGTAGCTCGAAGGTAAGTCCATCCTCGAATGTCGCCCGATGTTCGCGGCCTTCCGAGAGCCATGCCAGTTCCCCCTCATAGCTCGGGAATAGAATCGGGCGGCAGACACTCTCGCGAATCGCCTCGGCATACCCATAGGTGAAATCGGCCTGGCTTTCGCCATGCTCATACCGCACGTACGGAATCGGATTGTTATCGGAGCGAAAGGGGGTGCCCGATAAGGCCAGGCGAAAGACCGCCTCATCAAACGCGTCCCGTAGCGCGTTGCCCCAATCCTTCCCCTCACCCGCATGGTGCAACTCGTCGAAGATGAGCAGCGTAGGCCGGCTCCGGCAGGCGCGCTGAAACACGGCCGGCGCGAGACAGACCTGTTGATAGGTCACGACTGCGCCATGGTAGTCGCGCGCTTCAATGGCCTGCTCGTTCGTTAGCGCCGGATCCAGATTAATCCCGACCAGGCCGGCAGCGGTCGCCCACTGTGTGCGTAGGTGGTTGGTGGGACAGATGACCAGCACACGACGGGCCACTCGATCGGCCAGGTACTGATGAGCGATCCGCAGAGCGAAGCGAGTTTTTCCTGCCGCGGGCGTTGCCGTCGCGAGAAAATCAGGACGCGTATGGGTTAGGACGCCGGACACTGCGCGAGCCTGCCACTCGCGCAGTTTGGCCGTCCAGGGAGACAAGCTCACTGCGGCCTCTTCTTGTTGGTCACAGTGTATCGACATGGACACGATAACGAGGGATTCGGCTTCATTCTGAGCACAGGCTCTCCACATGTATTTACTGTTTTCGCACAGAACAGGTGGCCCGGTCGATCCCCTGCTGCGTACGTCCCGCGAGGGTATTTTGCATATGTCTTAGCAGGATGCTGAAAAAAACCTGCTAGCAGAAACATGCCATTGATACTCCGAGCGGGCCGCTCACCATCACAGTGAGCATCGGAGCGCCGGTCTGCTCCTCCCAGCACCCCGTAAGTTTGGAACTCTTGTGTAGGATGGCCGCTGACGTCCTCTACCGCGTCAAAAGCTTTCTGATGAAAGAAGAGGGGGGGAGATGTGATAGAAGCGGGCATCGTCAAAATCGATAGCTGAGCTCGATCATATGCACATCGAATCCATTGCCACTGTCCGCATAGATGGTGGCATCGGACATATGATGGAACCAATAGCCCACGCCAATCCCCCGATAGACCTTCGCTCTGATCGCAGTATCCCATACAAACTGGAGCGCGCCCCCTATGTCCTGGTGGGCGAAGCGGTGCTGGCTAAGGAGTGCGCCTCCTCCTCCGACTTCTAGCGAGAGCCAGCTGTCTTTCTTCCCGACAACAACTCCTGGCACCACAGTGCTAATAAATGCGGTATCCCCCGCTACCGTTACGGCACCGACACTCGCCATCAGCCTTGTGCCGATTCCCCACCCCGACTTGGAGTACCACTCCCAGGGGAACGACCAGTTTGCCATCACGTCATACTCTTGAAAGTATTCCGTCTCCTTCTTTCCGATAGGAGAGCTTCCGCTGACACCTCCCCGTATCCCGATGCTGTTCAAGCGGATCTCCTCTGCCTGGCTTAGAGAGGGAGCAAGCAGGAACAGCGCGAGACCGACCATGGCAAATAGGAATGTCATTTGTACCATTGTTTCTCTTCTCTATCTCGGGCAGAGATAAGTCTAATGGTCTGACATCAACCCCCCTGCTGCTGCCATCGCGTCCGAGGGTTCTTTCAAAATTCGCTCCATATTCTGGTCGTAAAGGGCGGCCTCACTGATCTCCCACTGCGCGCGTCCAACCAGGGTCTTCTCAGGCCGCGCGTTGCGCGAGCACAGGAGATCAACAGTTCCGCCCTCCCACTATCCTCACCGCATTTTCAGCTCGGGAAATTTCGCCTGGTAATCGACATGGCTGGTGCGAATGACATTCAAGGCCTCCTCGCGGCCATACATACTCGTGATTTCGACTTTGCGGTGGGTGCTGTCTGGTGCATTCTTATAGGTCAGGAAATAGTGCTTCAGGCGATCGAGGAGCGGCAACGGAACCTGATTGATATCCGTGTAGCCGCCGTAGGTCGCATCGTCTTTCATGACGGCGATGATCTTGTCGTCCGCTTCGCCACCGTCTGCCATGCTGAGCCCGCCGATGGGCAGGGCTGTGAGGAGGATGTCGCTGTGCGGAATCGTCTTTTCCGTGAGCAGGCAGATATCGAGGGGATCGCCATCTCCCACGACGCCCTTGCGCTTGGCCCGTGCGGCAAACAAAGCTGCAACGCCGTCACCGCAATAGGTTTGCGGCACCAGTCCGTAATAGACGGGACAATAGTTCGAAAATCGCTGCGGGCGATCGACCTTGAGGAACCCGCTGACCTTGTCCACTTCATACTTCACCGTGTCGGTCGGCACGATTTCAATGTACGCCGTCACCACCTCCGGGGCCTGGTCTCCGATGGATACCCCATGCCAGGGGTGGGCTCTGAACATCAGGCTCATCAGTCGCAGCACGGAATCGGCTTGGTTGCCGCTCATCACGTCTTTCTCCATTGTGTATCGTAAAAGAGAGCTGATTGCGTAGGACGACTACCCTATGACCAGATTAGAAGAGGATCGGGGATCGCTCATCACTCCACGCAAAAACTGTTTTTCGTCCTTGATCTCGTCCCTCTCAGCTGGCTGACACCTGATCCTTCCCAGCTTACTCGTGTCACTTCAAGAGGGGCGTAACCAGGCTACCCTTTACTGCGCGCAACATTCTCACCCGCCCAACCCCGAGCGCGCCGAGACGCGCTCTTGTCCCAGGCGAGACCAGCTTTACCGGGCGCGTTCTGCGAGCAAGAAGGGCAGCTGGCTATCGATGATTCCTCCAAGCTTGGTGACTGACGGTTCCCCACACTGCGCGCGTCCAATGAGGGTCTTCTGAGACCGCGCGTTGCGCGAGCACAGGGGACCGTCAGCTACCTCCCTCCCCTTGGCTGTTCCAGAAACAATCTCACTCCTACCTTCTGTCCTTTGATTCTGGTCCGACTGAGCGTCTCGATAATCTCACGAGCCAGCACTTCCGGCACTTCTACCAGCGAGAATCGATCCATCACTTCGACGGCGCCGATCACATTTGAATTGAGCCCGGCCTCGTTGGCAATCGCTCCGACGAGGTCGCCTGGCCGGATCCCTGCGTCTCTGCCTGCGCCAATATACACCTTGGCCATCCCCGCCGTTCGTCCGCCACGACCAGGCGGGTTGAACGGTCTGCCCTGTCCCTCTCTCGGCATCATGCCACCGGCCCGTCCTCGTGGATCTTCCATGGGGCGCCGCGCCATCGATGGTCGCTCCGGCGGTCTGCTCGATACGGTCGGAATATCGTGTTCCTTCCGCTCCCCGCCCTGCATGCGAAAGACGAGTTTCAAGGCTGCTGCCGCCACCTCTAGGTGGTTTCCCTGTTCGGCGAGCGACGCGACGACGGCACGAAACAGATCCAGGTCCCCGGCCGTGAGCATTTCTTCAATCATACTCTTGGTTCGTCCGAGCCGTTTCGTGCGAAGGTCGGCGACGGTGGGCACTGGAGTCACGATAATTTTAGCTTTCGTGAGCTGCTCGATGTTCCAGAGCAACCGCTGCTCACGCGGGTCGATGACGGTGATTGCCGCGCCTTCACGCCCGGCCCGCCCGGTCCGTCCGATCCGATGGACATAGCCTTCCGGAGACATGGGCAGATCGTAGTTCACGACATGCGACACCGACGGAATATCCAACCCCCGCGCCGCCACATCGGTGGCAACGAGGAGTTCGGTCTGCCCGGACCGGAACGAACTCATCACGCGATCACGCTGGGGCTGATTCATGCCGCCATGGATCGCTTCGGCCTTATGCCCACGGCCTGTCAACATGGCGGTCAGTTCATCGACTTCGATACGAGTGCGGCAGAACACGAGCGCCGACTTCGGAGCCTCCATATCCAGAATACGAGCCAGTGCCATCTCTTTATGTTGTCGGGCGACGATGTAGGCCGTTTGGTGAACGCGTGGAGCGGCGCCCGCCTTGAGCGGCTCCTTGGCAATCCTGATCTCGACCGGCTCCTTGAGATGACGTTTGGCAATGGAGGCGATCCGGAGCGGCATGGTAGCGGAGAACAACGCTGTCTGCCGTTCTTTGGGTGTCTGTTCCAGAATGGCGTCCAGATCCTCGGCAAATCCCATGTCAAGCATCTCATCGGCCTCGTCAAGCACGACCGTCTGAATCGTCTTGAGTTGAAGCGTTTTTCGGCGGATATGATCCAGCGCCCTCCCAGGCGTCGCCACGACGATATCGACACCGCGCTTGAGCGCATGGAGCTGCTGACCGATTACCTGTCCTCCATAGACCGGGAGCACGGAGATCTTTAATTCTTTGCCGTAGCGCGTGACGGCTTCGCCGACCTGGATGGCCAACTCTCTGGTCGGCACAAGGATGAGTGCGGAGGGGCAGCGCCGCGCCGAATGGGCGATGCGCTGAAGCAGCGGGAGCGTGAAGGCCGCCGTCTTGCCGGTCCCGGTTTCCGCTTGGCCCAACAGATCACGGCCTGCCAACAATGGGGGGATTGCTTCCCGTTGGATCGGCGTGGGCTCCTCATAGCCCAGGGTGTCGAGCGTGGTGAGCAGGGCGGCTTCCAGACCCAGCGCCGCGAAGCCGGGAGAAAAACCCTTCGCCGGTGTTTCTGCAGTTGGGTGTGTGGTCTCGTGTTTCATAGAATGTATCGACTGACTGTCGCGCGGTGTTATTCTGTTGCCCCAGACGTGCAGGCCATCGAAGTGCTACCGGGTCGAAATGGTTTTCCCTCAGCCTGCTAGCTTTCGTGAACGCTGAACCTATCATGTTCAGACTCCCAATAGAAGACGTGTTGCCGGCCCTTCGTCGCACGCTGACGGGGGAACGGAATGCGCTGTTGACCGCCGCGCCCGGCGCCGGAAAAACGACGCGGGTGCCGCTGGCCTTGCTCGATGCCCCGTGGCTCGACGGAAAAAGGCTGCTCATGTTGGAACCGCGGCGGCTTGCCGCACGTGCCGCAGCCCATCGCATGGCCGCCACCCTGGGTGAATCGGTCGGTGGAACGGTCGGCTACCGCATGAAGCTCGACACGAAGGTGGGGCCTAAGACCAGAATTGAAGTGGTCACGGAAGGCATCCTCGGTCGCCTGCTCCAGCACGATCCTGCGCTCAGCGACTATGCGATCGTTCTTTTCGATGAATTCCACGAACGGAGCCTGCAAGCCGACACAGGTCTGGCTCTCTGCCTCGAAGCACAACGGATTTTCCGCCCGGATCTCCGCCTGCTCGTGATGTCGGCCACATTGGACTGTGGGCCGGTCGCAGACCTCTTGGGCCATGCGCCCGTCATTGCCTGTGAAGGACGAATGTTTCCTGTAGAGACCCGTTATCTTGATCAGCCGCTCTCAGGCCATCTTGATGTGGCAGTCGTACAATCAGTCCGACGCTCGCTCGCGCAGGACCAAGGCAGTCTCCTAGTCTTTCTACCGGGCATGGCAGAAATCCGCCGCGTCGAACGAAAACTCCTCGAGCTGAATCTAGGTTCGAATATACTCGTCGCGCCGATCCATGGCGACCTCCCGCAAGAGGCGCAGGACCGCGCGATCGCCCCCGCTCAACCTGGCACGAGAAAGATCGTGCTGGCCACCTCGATAGCTGAGACCAGTTTGACAATCGAGGGGGTGCGCGTCGTCATCGATGCCGGCTTGCTGCGCGTGCCTCGCTTCGATCCGCGCTCGGGACTCACGAGACTGGAGACCATCCGCGTCACCCAGGATTCTGCTGAGCAGCGTCGTGGCCGGGCCGGTCGGCTCGAACCGGGCATTTGTTTACGCCTATGGACCTCTACGGAGCAGCAATCGTTGGCCCCTCGGCGCCCGCCGGAAATGCTCGACGCAGACCTGGCGCCCCTCCTGCTCGAATTGGCCCTCTGGGGCACGGCCAATCCAGCCGAATTGTCCTGGCTCACTCCCCCACCGCCCGGGGCTGTGGCCCAGGCGAGAGAGTTGCTCACCGGCCTCGATGCACTCAATCCAGAGGGACAGATCTCCACTCATGGAAGGCAGATGGCCGAACTGCCGCTGCATCCACGTCTCGCCCATATGCTACTCAAGGCTGGGCCGTTGCAGCTCGGCAATCTTGCCTGTGAACTAGCCGCCCTGCTCAGCGAGCGTGATATTCTGCGAGGCCCCTCCGGCTGGTGCAACGCCGATCTGCGACTCCGCTTGGATGTCTTGCATGGACAGCACGATCATGCGGCCGGCGCGACCGTCGATCGCGCAGCCTGTCAACGAGTGAGGCGTATCGCCGACCTGTGGCAACGGCAACTTCCGGGGTTTGCTCGTGCGGATCGGCAGGACAGCCTCGATGAGGTCGGACTCTTGCTTGCACTCGCTTATCCGGATCGCATCGCTCAACGCCAACGTGGGGACGACGCACGCTATCTTATGGCCAATGGCCGTGGCGCCCTCTTTGCGAACCCTGATCCGCTCGGCTCAGAAGACTATCTAGTCATCGCCGACCTGGACGCCGGCATGCGCTGGGCCAGGATCGATCTGGCAGCGCCGGTACGGCTTCAAGATATTGAAACCCTCTATGCCGATCAGATTCGAGTCGTGGATGAGGTCTCGTGGGACGACACCACTCAGGCAGTTCGTGCAACGAGACAACTCCGATTGGGTTCGCTTATTTTGTCCGAGCAGGGACTCTCGAAACCGGATTCATCGGCAATCTCGACGGCCTTATTACAGGCCATTCGTCGGGTACGACTCGCTAGGCTGACCTGGACCACGGAGCTTCGTCAATGGCGGGCGAGAGTGGCATTCCTCCGCCGAATCGAAGGACAAGCGTCACGATGGCCCGATCTGTCGGACGAGGCATTACTACGGACGCTTGACGACTGGCTAGGTCCCTATATATCAGGACTCACCACGCTCGACCGAGTTACGCGACTCGATCTCACCCAGCCGTTGCACGCGCTTCTTTCTTGGGAACAATCACGCCAACTCGAACGGTGGGCTCCCACCCATCTGACGGTCCCCAGCGGATCGAGCGTTCGCGTGGAGTACGACACGCCTGACGTACCTGTCCTGGCTGTTCGGCTGCAAGAAATGTTCGGCTGCAAGGATACCCCCCGTCTCGTCGATGGGAAGATTCCGGTCATGCTGCATCTCCTCTCACCGGCACGGCGCCCTGTCCAGATCACGAAAGACCTCTCCAGCTTCTGGGCCAACGCCTACCAAGATGTGCGCAAAGAACTTCGCGGGCGGTATCCCAAACACTCCTGGCCCGACGATCCGCTCACGGCCCCGCCGACCGCGAAGGCGAAGCGGCGGCCCCAATGATGTTGTGTGTGTCGTAGATCGGCTGGCTAGATCACGTCGTACCAAAATCATGGGGTGGTGCACTCAATCGGAGGCTGTCCTCGAATGCCTTGCCGTAGACCCTGAGCGCGAGCAGCTTCAATCCTCGCCCGCCCTGTCGAGCGGGCGCTACTGTGGCCCGCATCCTGTTAAATCGGAATATCGCGAGTCCCATCATACGACGTTCTAGATTGGTGGGAGAGCTTTACAATATCCCCGTCCTTGATCATCGTATCCTCGGCGCTTACTTTTTTGTTCACCGCGATCATCAGTTCTCGGTTCAACAGGAACTGCACCAATGGACCCATGCGATCCTGGTTCGATTCAATGAGTTTCCTGAGCGTGGTCGGCGCCGAGACTTCAATCCCGAATTCTGTTTCTCCGACCGCATCACGAAGCGTCAATCCAAAGACCAGCACTGTGACCATGGTTTTCTCATCCCCTTTACTGAACAGAGCTGATAGCGAATGGCATATGGTCGATAGCATGACCAAGAGAGAATCCGGTTGCTTGCCGCACAAAGCTATCTGCTCTTTTACTCCCTGCTATCGGCCATCGGCTATAAGCTATTCGCTCGTCTGCTGGTCCGCTGCCTCATAGGCTTCCTGAATCAGTTGGGCCACATGCTTGACCTCCGCTGCGCCCTGCAATCCCGTACGCAGTTGAATCATACAGGCCGGGCAACTCGTGGCCACGACCTCGGCGCCGCTCTGTTCGACGGCCCGCCGTTTGCGCTCGACAATACGCTGAGATGTTTCAAAATCTTTCACGAGATAGGTCCCGGCCCCACCCGCGCAGCGATCGGCATCCGGCATCTCGACATACTCGACACCAGGCAGGCCGGCCAGAATCGCGCGAGGCTCTTTCGTCACTCCCGCAGCTCGCAGATGGCAAGAGGAATGATAGGCCACCTTGCACTTCGTGGCCTGCGACCTGGCCATGGCTGGTTTCACCGACGATTGCGACACAAACTCAGAAATATGTGTGACTCGTTTAGCCAAGGCTTGGGCCGCCGCTTGCTCCGGCTCACCGGCAAACAATGTGGGGTAGTCCTTCAGCATGAGGGTGCAGGAAGCACATCCGGTCACCACCTTGTCGTACCCTGCCATGGACGCAATATTAACTCGTGCCCCTTCTTTGGCCAACGCGCGATGGCCGTAGGTTTCGATCGGCGTCCCCGAACAGCGTTGGGGCGGCAGGTCCGGTTCGACCCCATGTTTTCGCAGCACGGCAATCACGGCATCCCCCACCCCATCGTCGAAATAATTCGCCGCGCAGCCGTGGAAATATGCCACTGGGGAGTGAGCCGCTTGCCCAGTCTGTGGAATCAGTTCGGGATAGCGGGTACGGAGATGTCGCCGGGCGAGACGAGGCAGCACCAGTTGAGGCGAGAATCTTGCCGTTTCTGCAAGACGGCGCATGAAGGGCTTCGTCAGACGATCGAGCAGACGCCGCATCAGAGGTCGATCCCACATGGGTTGATACCTCGCGAGAAACTTTAAGAATATGTCAAATCGCGCTGTTTGTGCATGGAAACGAAAGATGACACCGGCCATTTTGTTTGGATGCTCGGCGCGCCGGTCCAGAATGAGCTGGGACACATCGACCCCGGCTGGGCAGGCCGTACGGCAGGACTTACAATTGAGACAGGCCTCCACGACTCGCTTCGAATTGAGATAGCTATAGTTCTTATCGGTGACGATCTCGAACCAACCCCGCGAACTCATGTCTTCCGATTGAAACACATCATAGACCGGGCAGACCGCATTACACTTGGCGCAGGTTGCGCAGGGTTTCGACAATCGCACATAGTCGATATGGTCCGTGAAGGGACGGTCGCTGATCTTGATGCCAGGGTTGAGCACACCGGATGGATCGAAGCTCTGCTTCACGCGCACAAACAGGTCGTACAGCTCCGGGCCGAACATCGTCTTCACGTATTCGGCGCGCACCCGGCCATCCCCGTGCTCCCCACAGATTGAACCACCGAAACGGCCCAAGACCGTTTGGTGTATCTCGTGATAGCCCTGCACCATCTTTTGAAAATCGCCTTGATCGTTCACATCGAGCAAGGGAATGATATGGGCGTTCCCATTCCCGATATGACCGAATATCGCAACTGGTACATGCTGCCCGGCGAAGAACTCTTCGAGATACCGGATGAGTTCACTGATTCGTTCAGCCGGCACTACTACGTCGTCGACAAAGTTGATGGGCTTCTTCCGTGGATCGAATCGGTAGAGCGTGGGATAGAGGGCCTTGCGGGCCTTCCACAATTGCTCTCGTTGCTCAGGATCGAAAGCGATCACAGGATCGGATGTGAGGCGATAGCGGCGACAGATCTCAGTCATGCGCTCGGCCTGCGCGCGGAGATCTTTCCCCTCGCCGTCAACGTCCAACTCCACTAAGAGGGTCGCTGCGGCTTCTGCCGGGATGCCGTGCTTCGCCCGTCCGATCAAATTAAGTGTGTTGGCATCCATCACTTCCAACGCGCTCGGACTCAACTCCAGCAACTTCGGCACCGCGTCGCCCACATCTTCCAAGCGATGAAAATGGATGAGCGCTGTGAGGGTCGCGCGAGGTTTCTCGACAAGCCTAATAGTCGCTTCACTGAAGAGACCGAGCGTGCCCTCGCTGCCGACAAAGAGTTTTGGCAGATCGAAGCGGCCTTGTGCCAACCCATCGACGAGACCGAAGAGATTGTAGCCGCAACTGTTCTTGCTGACAGTCGGACGTTTCTGCGCAATCAGCGTGGCATTTCCCTGTAGCAGCAATTGCAGATCCCGAAGTGGCCCATGCGCCTTCAGCAGATCGGCGCAGATCGGATCGTCGAGTCCATAAGCCTTGGCATCCAGCCACTCGCCGGACTGCAGGCAGACACGGAGCGCCGCCACGTTATCTTTGACGGCGCCGTACCGTAGCGTGTGAGGGCCAGATGAGTTGTTCGCTAACATCCCCCCGAGTTTGCACATGTCCCCGCTCGAGGGATCGGGACCGAACATCAATCCATGCCGCCCCAGCTGTGTATTCAACTCTGCCAGTACGATCCCCGGCTGCACCCGAGCCCATCGCTCTTCGTAATTTAGCTCCAGCACCCGATTCAGGCGCGACACGTCCAGAATGATCCCGGACCCGATCGCCGAGCCGGTCAGATTCGTTCCGGCGGCACGCGGCGTGAGCGGGATGCCTCGCTGTACGGCGTAACACACCGTGGCGGCGATGTCCTCCTCGGACTCCACGAGCACGACCGCCTGAGGCGTCATCCGATAGATGCTCGCATCCACCGCATAGGCGGTGAGCGTCGAGTAGTCGTCCTTCACCTTATCGACACCTATGGCAGCACGAAGGTCCGAAGCGATGGCGCGGGAACGTTCAGGCAGAATGAGAGTTGGTGCGGTCATAGTTGAATGGGTCGCTCATTCTAGACGGACTCTTGAGATCAGCACAAGTCTGGTTGTTGCGCAGTACGCGGCCGGCTAGCAGGCTGCGGAATAACACTGTAGGCATGCTGGAGCATCGATGGCCGCACGTGTGGTACAAGAGAATATGATTTCCGCAGGATGTTCAAAAGGCTGCCAGCAAGGCCGCAGCCGAGGAAAGCACCGGAGGCGTAGCATTTCTCACCCGCCCACCCCAAGCTGCCAAGACAGCATGTTCTCCAAGTGGCTACGTTGAGGATGCTTTCTCGAGGCGAGAACGAAGCTGGCAGACTTTCTCAGCATCCTACTAAGATCTGCGCAGATAGGAGCACATGCCTTTGACCGACACACGTCCCGCCCTTTACCTCTCTCGCCTCCTCCCCGATCCCATCATGGCCATCGTGCGGGAACGGTTCCAGTTGGTACAGGATCCCCACGACGCGTTGCCCGCTCCGTCGGCGCTTCGTGAGGGACTCTGCCAAGCCGACGCCGCGATCGTCACCCTGGGCGATTTCATTGATGCAGAAACGATACGTGTCGTCACTCGGCTGAAAATTCTGGCGAACTATGCCGTCGGGTACAACAACATCGATCTTGCTGCCGCGCGAGAGCGTGGTCTGATCGTCACGAATACTCCGGACGTCTTGACGGATGCCACCGCGGATCTGACCTGGGCCTTGCTCCTGGCGACGGCACGCCGCGTCGTCGAAGGCGACGCCCTCGTTCGATCCGGTCGTTGGACTGGATGGAGTCCCACGCAACTCTTGGGAGCGGAAGTCTCGGGCAAGACACTAGGGATTATCGGCATGGGACGGATTGGGCAAGCGGTGGCCCACCGCGCGGTAGGGTTTCGCATGCCGGTGCGGTATCACACACGCCAACCTATGGCCACCTCATCTCTCCCCCGCGAGTGGGAGCACCGATCACTACAAGATATCCTCGGGGAAGCTGATGTCGTGACGATTCATGTGCCTCTCACGCCAGCCACCCACCATCTGCTCGGCGCGCGCGAATTGGCCTGGATGCGCCCCACCGCCTTCGTCATCAATACCGCGCGTGGTCCGATTGTCGATGAAGGAGCATTGGTCGACGCCCTCAAGACAGGAATCATCGCCGGCGCGGGGCTCGACGTCTATGAACAGGAACCGGCCATCCACTCAGTGCTGGCTCAGCTGAAGCAAGTGGTGTTGCTCCCGCATCTGGGCTCTGCCACATTGTACGCGAGGGTTCAGATGGGATTGGTGTGTTTAGAGAATATCCAAGCCGTCCTAGACGGACGTCCGGCCCCAAACCAGCTTTAGCTAGCAGGAAACTAAAAACGATTGTGCACAATAGAAATACAACGCAGGATGCTCAAAAAGCTCGTCCAGCAAGGCCGCAGCGAGTGAAGGGCCGAGGCGTACCTTTCTCACCCGCCCACCCCGAACTGCTATTGCAGTTCTATCCCGATGGGGTTCGTTGAGGGTCTGAACGATGCGAGAACGCTGCTGGCGGCCTTTTTCAGCATCCTGCT
>JBKJZK010000338.1:0-4187 GCA_046715215.1 Nitrospiraceae bacterium | reverse complement strand
GTCTTGGCGCGCCGGGGTTGGGCGGGATTCAGGCACTATCGCCCTACGTATTATCTAAGCATCGTATCGCGCAAAAAAACTGAGTTTTTCCGCAACCTGCTCGACCGATTCCACGCATGCCCATCGTTGCGAATCCACCGGAAAAATCCTACTAGGCTTCTCCCCAGGTAGAAGGCAGAACCAAGGGGGACCGTGCATCCCGACGGGGGGTTCGCCTAGTTAGGCGGAAGGTTTGTCCTTGGTATCGTGCGTCGAGGATTGCGCCATACGTAAATGGTCATGGCCGGTGACCTCAGCGCGAAGTAAACCGGCGGTCCCGTTCGGCGGGCAGTACCGGATTGTTGATTTCGTCCTCAGCAACTTTGTGAATTCCGGCATGCTCGAAGCTTTCTCTCCCGACCTGATCGCGGTATTTGGAGCCGATCATATTTAGGCGGCACGCCACGTGACGATTGGATGAATGCATGCCCGGCACACCATCACCTCTCGCCACCTACCGGCTGCAGTTCAATCGTGGGTTCACGTTTGAGAATGCCCGAGCGATCGTGCCGTATCTGCATGCCTTGGGCATCACCGACTGCTATATCTCGCCGATCGTGAAAGCCATGCCGGGAAGCGAGCACGGCTACGACATCATCGATCCGCTCGTCCTCAACCTGGAACTGGGAACCGAAGAGGAATTCAATGCATTCGTCGAGTCGGTGCAGGCCCATCACATGGGCCTCCTCATGGACGTCGTACCGAACCATATGGGCATCGGAAAATCGCTGAACCGCTGGTGGCGGGATGTGTTGGAGAACGGCCCCGGCGCCCGCTATGCCGCCGCCTTCGACATCGATTGGCATCCGATCAAACGCGAATTGGAGAACAAAGTCCTACTGCCCATCCTGGCCGATCAATACGGCACGGTCTTGGAGAATCGAGACATCACGGTGGTGTTCGAAGACGGTGAATTCGGAGTGCGCTACGGCGAGCATCTTTTGCCTCTCATGCCCAAGTCATGGAGCCGCATGCTGTCGGCCTGCTTCGACCAACTGGTGGAGCAGGCCGGCGAATCCGACCCATCCATCATGGAATTGTAGAGTATCCTCACGGCATTGCGCAACCTGCCAGGCCCCGAGGAGTGCGATCAGACCCGAATTGCGGAACGGTATCGCGAAGTGGAAGTCGTCAAGAAACGGCTCGCGGCCCTTGTCACGGGCAGTCCGCTGATGGCGGCCCATCTGCAACACAATGTGGCGCTGTTGAACGGCATCGAGGGACAGCCCCAGAGCTTCGACGGATTGGACGAATTGTTGGACGAGCAGGCCTATCGGTTGGCCTCGTGGAAAGTGGCGTCCGAAGAGATCAACTACCGCCGCTTTTTCGACATCAACGAATTGGCGGCCATTCGCATGGAAAATCCGATGGTCTTCCAGGAATGGCATCAACTGCTCTTTCGATTGGTGCGGCAGGGAGCCGTGAGGGGTGTCCGGATCGATCATGTGGATGGACTCTACGATCCGGGACGCTATCTGCAGCAGCTTCAAGAAGAGGCCCGGCGGGAGGAGGGGGGGAACCTGCAAGACACACCGCTCTTCATCGTCGTCGAAAAAATTCTCGGAAAAGACGAGACCCTGCCCGACAGCTGGCCGGTCCAGGGGACGACCGGGTACGACTTTATGAACCTCGTGAACGGGCTGTTCGTGCAAGGCGCGAATGAACGGATGTTTACGGATCTCTATACGCGGATCACGGGCCGCGAAGATGCCTGCAGCGACCTCGTCTATGCGGGCAAGCAACTCATCATGCGCTTGTCCATGGCCAGTGAGATCAACGTGCTCGCACACCAGCTCAACATCCTGTCGGAGCGTGATCGGCGGTCGCGGGATTTTACGCTGAACAGTCTCCGGCACGCGATCCGGGAAATCATCGCGTGTTTCCCGGTGTATCGCACCTATGCGACCGATGGGCCGGCGCCGGTGACCGACCGCGACCGGGCGTACATTCATATGGCGGTGGCCCGCGCAAAACGACGGAATCCCGCCGTCAGCGTCCAAGTCTTCGAGTTCATTCGCGCCATTCTTTTGAAGCAAAGCGACGCCCGCACCGCGCAGGATCGGGACGATCAACATGGCTTTGTCATGAAGTTTCAGCAGATCACGAGTCCGGTGACGGCCAAGGGCGTCGAGGACACTGTCGGCTACCGTTTCAATCGCCTGATCTCGCTCAACGAAGTCGGCGGAGAACCGGAGCAGTTCGGAGTGAAGCTCGAAGAGTTTCATAAGCGGATGCGCGAGCGGCAGGCGCGGTGGCCCCATGCCCTCTCGGCCTCGTCGACGCACGACACCAAACGGAGTGAAGACGTGCGGGCGCGTATCAATGCGCTATCGGAAATTCCGCAGGAGTGGAAAGCCAAAGTCAGCCGATGGACCCGCATGAATCGCAAGCATCGCCTCGAGACCGACGGCGAACGGATTCCGAGCCGAAACGACGAATACATGCTCTATCAAACGTTGATCGGGATATGGCCCCTGCATTCGATGGGCGACGACGACTATCGCGCGTTCTGTGTCCGCATGCAGCGGTATATGGAAAAGGCGATTCATGAAGCGAAGGTTGACACCAGCTGGGTTAATCCGAGCCCGCGCTACGACCGGGGCATGCGCGATTTCCTAGAGGAGGTGCTAAGGCGTACGCCGCCTAACGGTTTTCTCGACGACTTTGTTCCCTTTCAAGAGCGGATCGCCCACTACGGTCTCTTCACCGCGCTGGCGCAACTGATGTTGAAGGTGGCGGGGCCCGGTATTCCTGACTTTTACCAAGGCACGGAGTTGTGGGATTTCAGTCTCGTGGATCCGGATAACCGACGGCCGATCGATTATGGGCTTCGAATCAAGCTGGTTCAGGAACTGCGCCGCGCAATCGAACAACAGGGGACCGACCGGTCCGAATGGGTGCATGCCCTGGCCGATCACGCGCGAGACGGGCGCATCAAGTTGTACGCGACGATGGAGGGATTGGAATATCGGCGCCGGCATTCCGACCTCTTTCAGCGAGGGGAATATCTGCCGTTGGAAAGCGGGGGCGTGAAGAAACAGCATGTGTGTGCATTTGCCCGGCTGCATGAGGATCACGCAGTGGTCACCGTGGTTCCGCGTTTATTGGCGACTGTGATGCCGGACAGCAAAGGTCCGCCGTTGGGACAGGGGGTCTGGGAAGACAGTTGGATCGCCGTGCCGCCCTGGCCAAGGCTGAGCGCCTATCGTCATATTCTGACCGGGGAAGTGCTGACGGTCGAATCGATCAACGGCCGCCGGGTGCTGTGGCTGAGCCAGGTCTTCAATCACTGTCCGGTGGCATTGCTGGAACGGCTCTCCTAGCAGGATGCTGAAAAAGTCGCTCTTCTCACCCGCCCGACCCCGGCGCGCCAAGACGCGCCTTTTCCCATGCAACGTTCTCGCTTCGCTCAGAAGCTCAACGTACCGAAGCGTACGCCTTCGCCTCTTCGCTCGCTGCGGCCTTGCTGGACAGCCTTTTTGAGCATCCTGCGGGGGATGTGCTCATGGAATCTCTGCTGTGCTGAAATGGCTTTTCCGCATCCCTGCGAGAATGATTCATTGATTCAATGGTGCGTGGTGGGGTCAAACGTCAATTGTTGCCTAGGGATGATACCAGTTGGTGTAATCCCACGGCATGATACTGTTTCATCACGGGTTGCAGGGGTTGGATTGTACGTCGCAACCACATGCCAGCCGCACGAATAGGAAAACTCATGCGGCAAGCCCTCGCTATCGACACGTTTCTGCTCGAAGATCCTCAGGCCGGCACGTGGCAGATCATCGAGAGTGGTGCAAAACGCGTTTTTCAAGACGATTCTTCCAAGATTAGGAACACCAAGTGGGTTAGCATGAGCCGCACGTCGAACACGTCGTCATTGGCCAGTCCTTCTCCCGCCTACAATCCCTGGAAGCTGGGCGGGCTCAGCCTGAAGGAATTGGCGCGCCGGCTCTGGCATGAAATTCAGGAGGACGAGCTGCTCGGCCGCGCTGCGCAGTTGTCGTATTACGTTCTCCTTGCGCTGTTCCCTGCGCTGATTGTGCTGACCGCCATCCTGGGTCTGCTATCGGTCCAGAACTATATGCCGGAGTTGATGGGGTATTTGCGCAACGTGCTTCCCGCCGACGCCTTGTCGATGGTGGAGCGGT
>JBKJZK010000337.1:0-2330 GCA_046715215.1 Nitrospiraceae bacterium | reverse complement strand
GGTCGAACCGCTGCATCGCAGTTTTGCCGTGCGCTCGGCGGCCGCTGACGATTCCGAGCGATAGACTACGACGCCAGAGGAGTGGAATCAAGAGGTTCGCCATTGGGCCACGCCGATGGAATACTTCACGCAAATGCGTCATGATTCACCCGTTGGACTTGGAACTTGAAACCGCCCTTCATAAGGGCCTAATCTGGAAAGGAGGATGGACGCTATGAGTAAAGGGAGAGTGCTTGTCGTGGATGACGAGACGGAAGTGAGAAGATCGTGCGCCTTCTTGTCGAAGGCAGGGTACGATGTGATCGACCCTCTAGCAAGATTCCAATAAGTGACTGCCGCATCCCAAAGCTGCCTAATTTCCCGCTTGCGACTGGAAGATAGTTTCATCAGTAAGCGCTGCTGCAGTCCTCTGAGCTTTATTATTGCAATGTATTCGCTCCCCTAGGTTAAAGCAAGAACCGTGCGGACATGATCCTCGGTCAGCGGCTCCGTGTAGTCGAAAGTCAAAAGGCGTACACGTTGCTCTTGACACATTTTTGCTTTCCTAGCATCGCGGCGCCACAATTCTCTTAGTGCCCCGATGCCTCCCCAGGCCTCGATAGGGTGAAAGTGCTGTTGGCCCTGATACTCAATTGCGAGCTGGCGGTCCGGAATATACAGGTCGAGTTCAAGCCCTTCCAGCCAATCAGGTCGGAAGTGCCGCAGCACGCGTTCCGGATGCACGAGGCGACAAACTATCTGATAGAGCAGGGTTTCACTGACCCATCCTTCGCCAACACCACGGAAGCCAAATTCTTTGCGAGTAATGCTCTCAATCAAATTATGGAACACCGCAGCCGATTGTGCGGCCTGCCTCCGTAGCGCAATCATCGGTTTGGCTTCGGACGCGCGCACGTTCCTCCAGTAGGTTATCTCATGGGGTAAAATATCTGATCGCGCGGGACCATTTACGATCGCCATAAGACGTGCTTTTTCATTTTGGTATGAAGCTTGAGTGCGCTGCAACTCCCTGATCTGTTCTTGGTAGTCGGTCGGGCAGACGTCGGGCAGAAACTTCAGGAACCACCGCGTGATACCAAGACGCAGATACGTCTGTTCGACATACCAGCCGTAATGTTGCTTGAACTCACCCCCATACATCTCATGACACCAGCGGAGATTGGGAACGGCAAGATTGCACCGATGACAGAGTTTTGGGAGGAATTCAACAATGCGGAGCGGATCATTCGCATGAACGAGGGAACCTTTGGCGATCAAGTCAGGGACATAGGGGATTGGAAGTGGCGCGGCACGCAACGACTCTCTGGAGTATCTGGGTTGCTCCGGCAAAGCAAGAATACGGAGCAAATTGCGTAATAGACTCTCCGCGCAGGCGCAGAGATACAACTTTCCTTGCTCTGTTTCTGAAAACGCGAAGAAAGTCCCATACAACCGGGGGTAGCGGACGAAGGGTAGCGGGAGCTTCTCTTGCACAACCTCCCCGCGGAAGGCGACAGGTGCGAGTTGGGCTTTTCTAGGACGCTGCTGCCTCATATAAAGCTCGCCATTGTCGATCCCTAACTGGGCTGCATTTTCTGCACTACCTAGATTCCCCCTCCGACAGTCTGATGCTTGGGCCGGAATTCTTACAGGTTTTGTGGACTAACAACTATACAGCTTTGGGGTCTTAGAAGTTCAGGGGGAGTCGTACGACACCCCCCTACCCCCTATGATGGTGCGCCCGCGTACCCGCCGGCGCATATCGAATGGAAAATCAGCTCCTGGTCCAGTCTAGTTCATGTCGCCTTCAAGAGATACGGGCGTTTGGGTTTCTGTTTCTTCATCAGCTGATAATGGTGCGGCTTCCAACGGCGTGATCCAGACTCGATGACTTTCACCACCCACTCAGGTCCTGCCGCACAATAGAGGGCCGCGATCGTGGACCCCATGGCTTGCGAGAACCAAGCGAGCACTTCTTCCAGCTTGCGGTCTGTCGTCCCCACATGGAACCGACACCGCGTGAACCCTTCTGTCAGCGCCTTCCACCAGGGCAATTCTGACGATCGACACCGTTCCCAGGCTGGAGCATCTGCCGTCGTGTCCCGAAATGAGATACACGATTTCAGGAGCCCGACCGTGAACGCACGCCACTCGTCGAGCGGCAGGTTCGCAAACAGGTCCACAATGAAACCAATGGGGTTGTTGATTGACTTTGCACTCCCCTGCCGGTCATTGGCGACGTTGCCGAAGGGGCGGGAGCCCGTCGCGGCTATGCAAGAGATGAACTACACGTGGCGCGGGTTAGAGACGGTTGAATTCTTCGACGGTGAGGTCGGCTTGCCGGATGAGCT
>JBKJZK010000336.1:0-4912 GCA_046715215.1 Nitrospiraceae bacterium | reverse complement strand
GTCGTTGACTCAGCTGTGGGACACATCTTGCCCAAGGGCGCGATGGACGCCATGCATGCGCTGGGTGGCAGCCTGGATGCCGCCGGCATCGACCGAGGAAAAATGCAGGCTGACGAATCTGTGATGAAGGATCTCATGGGCTCGACGCTCAGTGGCATGATGACCGAGGTCGTGGAAGAAAAACCGAAAGTGAGCGCAAATACTCAAGCCTATTTGGATCGGATGACTCAAGATTACTTCGTCTGCGACGGCTGTGGATACATAGGGAAGGGCGAGACGCCCGTAAAGTGCCCTGTCTGCGCCGCTGGAGGTGATCGCTTCAAATTGGTCGACAAGCAACTTTTTGAAGCAGCAGCCCATGCCGAAGGGGTTCTCGAAACCGACCTGGCCTATGATGACGTCCCCATGCAATGGACGAAAGATGCCAAAGAGGGAATCCGCGCAGTTCCAGCTGGCTTCCAACGCCGGCGCGCTAAGGCCAAAATCGAGAAGACCGCTCGCAAGCTTGGCATGACCATAATTACGCTGGAGTATGCCGCACCCATGATTCAGGAAGCGGCTTCAGAAGACTACACCCCCATCTTCGCCAATAAGGGAACCGGTGCTTCAACCGAAGCTCAGGTTACCGTAGCCGCTGCAAAGAATGGCGCCAATGACGCGACCGCCTTGCACGAGAACGGTCAAGGGAACGGGAACGGCCATGCGGTGGAATTAGCCCCTGCCTCTCCCTATACCTGGGCGCCGGAAGCCCAATCACGGCTCGAGCGGGCTCCTGAAGGGTTTATGCGTGAGTGTACGCGCGCCCTCATCGAAAAACATGCTGATAAGATCGGCGTCATGGTCATCACGGCCGAAGTGGCTCACGAGGGCATCGAACAGGCCAAGGACTATATGGCGGAAGCCATGAAGACCGGAAACCTGAAGGATATGATCGCCAACCTGACCGGCAAAGCGAAATCTTAGCGTTGCCGATGGTACATGTTGAATTCTCAATGTTGAATGACAGGCCGGTTCCGACGCGCGCACTTCCCATTCACAATTCATAATTCAAAATTCGCCATTACCGATGGGTAAATCTCTCCCAATTTTCAATGCCCCGTCTCTTGCGGGCGCGTTTGGAAGTATTCAGCAACAGGTATCGCAGTTCTTTACTCCGCCATCCACGGCTCCTGCGCCGCACGACGGCCGAACGGTCGATGACTTCAAACCCTATCTCATCGCCCTGAACCTCACGAAGCGCTGCAACCTCAAGTGCGACCATTGTTATCTCGACGCCACGACGAAGTCCGCCGGCGGGGACGACGAACTCTCGACCGAAGAGTGCTACAAGCTCATCGATCAGATTGCCGAGGTCAATAAGGGTTGCCTCCTCGTGATCACGGGCGGCGAACCGCTCGTCCGTCCTGACATCCTCGATATCGCGCGCCATGCAGTGAAGCTTGGTTTCATGGTGGTATTCGGGACCAACGGCATGCTGATCGATGACCGGATGGCGAAGGACCTGGTCGAGATCGGCGTGATGGGCATGGGCATCAGTATCGATTCGCTCGACCCCCATAAACACAATCGCTTCCGCGGTGTGCCCGGCGCATGGGAAGCCGCACTCGCAGGCATCGAGGCCTGCAAGCGGAACGGGCTGGCTTTCCAAGTACACTTTAGCGCGCAACCCATGAATTATCAGGAACTGCCTGAAGTGATCGATTGGGCGCATCAGCTTGGCGCCAAGGTGCTCAATGTTTTCTTCATGGTCTGCACCGGCCGCGGCGAAGAACTCACCGACATCACCCCGGCCCAGTACGAAGAGGTGCTCGGCTACCTGGTCAACTGTCAGGATAATTACAAGGGCATGCTCGTCCGGGCTCGTTGTGCGCCGCATTTCAAACGGCTCGCGTACGAGAAGGATCCGAACTCCCCGATCACCAAAGCGACTGGTTATATGGGCGGAGGCTGCCTCGCCGGCACAAACTATGCCCGTGTGACCCCCAACGGCGAGTTGACCCCTTGTCCCTACATGCCGCTTTCTGCCGGGAATATCCGCGAGACCAGCTTCGTCGATCTGTGGGAAAAGTCCGACGTCTTCAATTCCTTTCGCTATCCGCACCTGAAAGGTAAATGCGGTGATTGCGAATACACGGACATCTGCGGCGGCTGCCGCGCACGCCCCTATGTTGATCACGGCGACTGGCTGGACGAAGATCAATGGTGTCTCTATACCCCGAAAGGCGGTGAGAAGATCAAAGTCGCGTTTAATACACCAGAAGAAAGCCCCGTGGCGTGGGATGAGGACTCAGAAACACGACTCAACCGGATTCCCTATTTCTTGCGGGCAATGGTGAAAAAAGGCGTTGAAAAGCACGCACGAGAGAATGGTATCCCCCTGATTTCCATTGAGTTGATGGAAGAACTCCGCAAGAAACGATTCGGCAATGAAACGCCCGTCTTCAAGTTCTAATATGGTTCATGGTAAATGGCTGATGGTCAATGAACGGATCAAGCATGGACCAGAGGTATTCCCATCATTAACCATTAGCCATTAGCCATCTATTCATGGAATCCCTTGAAAGCCTCGTCACCGACCTCAATACGCTGATCCCGATCCTCAATCATTGGCTGCATTTGTTGTCGGCGGTCATCTGGATCGGCGGACTCGCGTTCCTCGTCATGGCCGTGACCCCCGGGCTGAAGAAGGCGGTCAAGAAAGAGCAGATCAAGCCGATCACCGATGCGTTCTACCAGCATTACAAGAAGGTCGCGGGCATCTTGCTCGTCGTCCTGCTGTTTACCGGTGGTATCAATTTCCACTATGTCAATCAGGCCATCACCTCGCAAACCGGAAGCGGGATCCAACACCATGCGAAATACCTGACCGTCTTTTTTATCAAGCTGTTTCTCGTCCTCTGTCTTCTCACGCTCTTCCTCTACACGGTGCTCTTCAAGTCCGATGACGCAGAAGAAGGTGAAGGAGAATCCTACGAAGCGATCCCCTTTCAACGAGCTGCGCTCTGGATCGGCCTTTTCATCCTCCTCTGTGCCTCCGCAATGAAACATCTCCATCAATAGATCGCGCCCCATCTGACTCCCTGCAGCTTTCACCTATCGCATTCCCTCTGTGGCGTATCTCCTAGGTTAAAGAGCGTACCGAATCAGATACGCCTCAGTCGTCTAGCCTCATCTTTCCCGCTCACTCACCAAACCAAATTCACTCAACGACTTACAGCGTAGACGTTGGAGTATGTTCACTGAGAAAACTCTGGTACAGAGGTTGCTGTACCGCTGTAGTGCTCTCATCACCCGACATAAGGGGGACAAGGGCGATGATTACATGCTGGAAGATTCTTGGCGAAGCGAAACGCCGGTGGGTTCCCACTCAAGAGGGTTCATGCCTCTCACGAGGTGGGACTACCTCTGGATGTGCCCATCCGGAGCCCTCCCACCGCCATGCGCTTCCGCCATCGGGGCCGCGTCTTTCCTCTCAGCAGCGGCGCGGCCCTTCAATCTGACGGGGCTGACTAAGGCATGAGATCAGACTGTAGTCCGGGGGACCGCTTCATTTCAGAGCTACTTCTTGGAGAGGTATACATGTCGCTGACCGATCGAGCTACTCCGAGTCACTCGACCAAGAATGAGCGCCGCGGGGCCGCTAGTCTTTATTCCAGACCGAGCAAGGCCGGACGACAACAGCCTCGAACGGTCCGACTAACGGTCAGCCTCCCCGGTGATCTTGTCGACCGTCTGCGCGACGCAGTGTATTGGAGTCCCAGCTTGACCCTCGCTTGGCTGATCGCTCAGTCCCTAGGGACTTCCCTGACAGAGATGGAATCTTTGCGTCAAGGTCCCTTTCCAAAACGAACGAACGCGCTCCGCGCGGGGCGACCTCGACTGGTCGGTCAGACAATGAGCGTGTCCCTTCGTGCCAGGCTCAGCGGCAATTGGACAGCCCGTCCGGCTGAGGGGAACCCTTAGGTCATCTTTGTCTCACAACCGTCCATTGAGTGATGCACACGAACTGATAGTTCTTCCGTTGACAAGACATACTCCTCATGTCTGTTGGATGTCCGGCTCCAAGTCGCGCGGCCTTCTCATCTCCTTTAACTCGGCTAGGACCAATCGGACAGAACGAGGGCGGCATCAAATTGAAGTTGCCAGATCAGATGCAATGACTTTTATAATAAGAATGGAGCCTGGGAGGAAAAACTGAGAGGGATAGGCTAGGAGATGGCAGAGGACTTGGCAAGCGCTTTCAATGCCGCCGAGACCTCCTTGAAAGAATGAGCGAGCTTGTCGAGTTGTGACCCCTTTGACATCACCTCACTTGCGATAGACTTGAGTTGACTGTCATAGCTCCCGACCTCGGAGGCAACCTCGGACACCTTAGCGAGTATCTCTTTACAACCAGTCAGTTGCTGCTGTAGGTGCTGAGAACTGGATTGGGCGGCCTTGATCTCTTCCATGGAAGCTTGCACCTGTTGCGTCAATCGGCCGACATAGGCTTCTCGGTCCCGCATGTCGGACTCCAGGTTGATCCGTATTTCTTCGCTCTCGCGGCGGCGCTCCTCCAGATTACGAATGGCCTGAATCCAGGGAGTGATCTCCACGCCGAGCTTGGGCGAATTAGGCAACGGTTGCCCACGTTCCAACGCCTTTATCGCAGGTTGCAGCCATTCGACGAATGCCATCACCTCGCCCAGCTTCAGGTCGGTCGTTGAAGCGTGACTTGGCGAAAGTGCGCTATCGCGATTCGGAAAAATCTCTGCCGGCTGTGGGGCCGCGGACGATTTCGCCTTCTTCTGCTGGGCATTCCGCGGCTGTGCCCAGCGATGATATTCCAGCAGGACCGCAATACAGTGACGGCACATTGGCTCTTCCGGCATCGCGCAGCTGCACTTTGAGATGAGATGCCCCTCCTTGAGAC
>JBKJZK010000335.1:0-2013 GCA_046715215.1 Nitrospiraceae bacterium | reverse complement strand
GGGCGACCATCGCCTTGACCCAGACCGATATCAAGCGTGTCGTGGCCTACTCGACAGTCAGCCAGCTCGGCTACATGATCATGGCCTGTGGTCTCGGCGCCTATGCCGCCGGCATGTACCATCTCCTGACCCACGGCGCGTTCAAAGCCCTCCTGTTTCTCGGTTGCGGGTCCGTCATCATCGCCCTGCATCACGAGCAGGATATGCGGCGCATGGGCGGGTTGAAAGATAAATTGCCGGTCACCTATTGGACGTTCGTCGTGGGCTCGCTTGCGCTCGCAGGATTCCCTCTGACGTCAGGATTCTTTAGTAAGGACCATCTGCTCGTTTCGGCTTGGTCGTCCGGCCCGCTAGGTCAATGCTTGACGGTCCTCGGCCTCGTGACGGCGTTGATGACGGCGTTCTACAGCTTCCGGCTGGTCTTCGTCACGTTTTGGGGCCCCTCGCATGTCGATCCTCATCATGCAGACCATGTACACGAACCTTCGAAAACCATGACCCTGCCGTTGATAATCCTGGCAGTGCTCAGCATCGTCACAGGCTATCTGGGCATTCCGGAGTTTCTTGGACCGATGTTCGAGACAGACGCAAGCGGCGCGGCTCACGAGGGAGGAGCCGCCATCGGCATCATGGCAGTGGCCACGGGCATGGGATTACTCGGGATCGTCGGCGCCTATTATGTCTATGTGTTCAATCCGGCGCTGCCGGATCAATTCGCTCGACGGTGGCAGTCGTTGTATCAGGCCTCACTGAATAAATGGTATGTCGACGAGGCCTACGATCGAACGATCGTTCGCCCCACCTTTTTTGCCGCAACCGAACTGTGGAAGCGCGTGGATGTGAACGTGATCGACGGTGCGGTGAACGGCGTGGCCCGCTCGATCGCCTGGGGAGGATGGTTCTTGAGGCTCATGCAAAGCGGACAGACGCAACATTATGCGCTCGGTATGGCGCTTGGGGCTGTGGTCCTTTTTACGATGTTCTTATTCTTTTAGGGAGCGTCAATGGTCAACGGTCACTGGTCAATGGGAACAATGAACAACTGTTCTCTTGCCAATGACAATTGCCAATTGACTATTGACCGATGACCAGTTCCTTTCCCTGGCTCTCACTCCTCCTCGTGCTTCCCCTTGCGGGAGCCATCGCGATGTCTTTCGTGACGGAAGCGGCCGCTCGATGGATTGCGCTGGCCGCAACCTTGACCGACCTGTTCGTGGCCCTCCCGCTCTGGTGGCTCTTTGATCCACAAGCCAGTCAGATGCAGTTCACCGAGCATGTCGCCTGGATCACGGCCCCTCCCATTTACTACAGCCTGGGTCTCGACGGGATCAGCCTACCGCTGGTCTTAATGACCGCCGGGATCATGCCCCTCTGTGTCTTGGCATCCTGGAGTGCAATCACCACAAGAGTCCGAGGCTTCATGGCCATGTTGCTCGTCATGGAAACGGCCATGCTGGGGGTATTCGTCGCGCTGGACTTCGTGCTGTTCTATGTGTTTTGGGAGGCCATGTTGATTCCGATGTACCTCCTCATCGGCGTCTGGGGAGGGTCCAACCGGCTCTATGCAGCCATCAAATTTTTTCTGTACACCCTCGCAGGGAGTTTGCTCCTGCTCGTGGCCATCCTCGTCCTGTACTTTTATGGAGGGCACACGTTCGACATCCTCGCCTTAAGCCAGGGCACCTACCCTGTTTCGCTGCAAACGTGGCTCTTCCTGGCGTTCTTCGCCGCCTTCGCGGTGAAGGTCCCCATGTTTCCGTTTCACACCTGGCTCCCGGACGCCCATGTCGAGGCCCCAACTGCCGGCAGCGTCATCCTCGCCAGCATCCTCCTGAAAATGGGCACCTATGGATTCCTGCGATTCAGTTTACCGATGCTGCCGGACGCCAGCCGCGCCTTCACGCCCATGATGGTCGCCCTCTCCATCATCGCGATCATCTACGGCGCCTATATGGCGCTGGCCCAGGTCGATCTCAAGAAACTGATCGCCTATTCGAGCGTGAGCCACATGGG
>JBKJZK010000334.1:0-2324 GCA_046715215.1 Nitrospiraceae bacterium | reverse complement strand
CGATACAGCCTATCAAATCCGGCAGACCCTTGCATGGCGGGGGGTTGGGGAGTCGTTTTGTGAACAGGAGTGCGCATGACTGGGTCGAAGTCTAGGGAGTTGGCTGAGACCTGTCAAGCAACCCTGGCAGGGGAGCCGTAAAAGGTAAGACGTGAAAGGTGAAACGTAGGACAGCGAGTACTCTTCCCTCTGAAACCTTTCACGTTTTACGTTTCACTTTTCACGAACGACGAGGACGGCCTTGTTGAGTATCCTGCTTGGTCAGGGCCGCTAGTATGTAATGGGTGTCGGTTAGGGGACCGGTGAGGCACTGCGTCGGGGAGTTGGTGCCTCAGTGGATGGGAACGTGACGGCCACATGCTCATGGTCGATGTGCAACGTCAACGGTTGTCCCACCTTCACACGAGGGATTCCGATCTTCGAATTGAGCATGACCAGGCCGACGGGGGTGCGGACAAAGACGAAGTTGGATTTGACCTTGGACACGGTTCCGGAGAGGAGAAGTTGCACGTCTGAGCCTGCCGGCGGGGTTTGGCTGACTTGCAGGTCGTACTGTAAATCATGCACTCCAGTGATGGTATTCGTTTCATCGACTTCGACGGTCAGTGGATCTCCCTCGCGATAGTGGGTGAGGCGGTCTTCCTGTGTGCCGACATGGACAGTCTGGTCACCGTCAGGCCCCCACCAGCGTAACGTTCTCGGCACATCGGTCCCGGACGTCATTGGCCCGCTGAAGTAGCGATGGACCAACGATTCGTCGGCCCTCTTTCGGATCTCGACGACGGAATGGCGCTCGTGCACCCAAAAGCGTACTTCCTGCGAGGCATTTAGATCTTTCAGCGTTGTTTTGGAAGTGAGGGTCAGCAGTCCGATCGGGGTCTTGAGAAAGACGATCCCGGCCTTGGTCCGCCACACCGATCCCCGTAACTCTATGAAGGGATCAATCGTGACTGGGTCAACGGCGGCAGGGGTTGGAGCAGGGGTTTCAGCGGTTGGGATCGAGAGTATTCCGTCTGGTTCCGGTGGTTCCTCGGCACAGACGGGGCCGAGGAGGGTGGTGATGATCACCCCGGCGCAGAGGGTTTCGATCACATGTCGCTGCAGCCTGCGAAGAGAGGAATCGCGCATCCTGGGGGGCTGCGGGTTGTCGCGAACAGTAGGGGAGTGAGTCTCTATATGTGAGGAATGCATCATCAGCTTGAGCGAATAACATGATGCCTACGAGGAGTCAAGGCGAAAGCCATCGCCACAGTGACTCGGAAGGTGATGCCTACGAAATTGCGCCACTGACGGGAGCCTGTACGTCGGCCGGCGCGTGGAGATGCCGTGAATTCACGGCTGCGCAAGGAGTAGAGGGCAGGGGGGGTGAGGGTCAGGATGACCCGGATCTCACGGCTGGTTGAATTCGGCACACCGAACCCTTTGACCAGGAGGGACGGTGTGACCATGTGGCAGATGCGGCGCATTTCGAATTGTGCCCAGTCCTGCGCCTCGATTCGACGTTGGAGTTGTGCCAGCACGTTAGAACAAAATTCTGTGAGAATGAACGGCATGGATTCGTGCGCCATCTGCGGCCAGAGCGCATGAGACTTACCGAACAACGGCATTAGTGCCCAGGTTGGTCCATTCATGTGCAGGATGCGAGCGGATGGGGAAAATACTATCATGCCCGAGTCGGGGGAAGAGAGAAGGGGCGGGGAGTTGGCTTGATTCCGCGGAGATGATCGTGGCACGCATGTCCTTCCGGGGAAATGCTCTCCGGACTGTGCAAGAGTTGCACCCATGGCGGTGATGGAGAAAATGCGACTATCCTGTGAATACCGAATACAACGTGACGCCTAGAGCCAGGCTGCGCACAAAGACGGTGTCGTGGTGGCGGAAATTGAACCGGCTATTTCTTCCGAACCAGCATGCGAATCGGGGTTCCCTCGAATCCATACTCTTCGCGGAGTTGGTTTTCGAGAAAGCGGAGGTAGGCAGGCGTGATATTGTCCGGGTGGCCGACAAACAACGCAAAAACTGGTGGTTGTGTCGCGACCTGGGTCATGAAGGCGGATTTCGTGATCTTCGTCGGTTTGCCTTTGCGCACCGGCAGGGGGTGGGTGGCGAGGATTTCCTGGAGGAACTTGTTCAACGCTCCAGTGGGGATCCGTTTTGAAAAAGCCGAGAATACCCTATCAATGGTAGGAAAGAGCTGGCCAAGCGAATCGGGATTAGCCGCGGATGCGAAGAGGACCGGCGCCCAGGTCAGAAAGGGAAAGCGCCTCCGAAGTTCCAGTTCGACCTCCTGCCGGGCCTGGCTATCGTGCTCCCGGAGGTCCCAT
>JBKJZK010000333.1:0-4082 GCA_046715215.1 Nitrospiraceae bacterium | reverse complement strand
CCGCTGACTGGCGGGAAAGTAGGTCCAGCGCTCCTGCTCGTTCTCGTCGAAGCTGCCGAGAAAGGTCACGTAGCGATCGAGGGTGCGAAACTCGGCAAGTGTGATCGTACAGTGAAGAGAATCGATGACGCGGGCATCGAACTGGCCCACTACGTAGAGCAAACCTGGTCCCGCTTGATAAAGATTCCGTCGGCTCACAAATCCCGTATTGGGAAACAACGCAGCCTCGATAGAGCAGCCTCCAGGCCCTACGAGCGTGAGTCGAAGATCGTGCCGTGAGAGGAACGGATTGGTGGCGGTTCTGGTGATCGTCAGGCGCACCTGATCTGCCGAGAACTCGACAGCGGCCGGCACCGGCACATCGCTGTTGCAGGCCGCCAGAAGTAGGAACAGGCCGGCCAAGCACCTTGCCGGATGCGCACAAATCACTTGGTTGCTGGAACTTTCGGCGCTGCGCCAATCGTATCCAACCCTGCTTGAGCACAGGCATCGTCGAGGTGTGCACCGGGTGCCCCACCAACGCCAATCCCTCCGACGATCTCACCGCCGATCTCGATCGGGAGTCCGCCCCCAAGCATCAGCACCTGATCGTTCATCTCGCGAAGAGCTTGCAAGGTCGGCACCTTGTTGATCAACTCAGCCAGCTCGGTCGTAGGACGACGGAGACTAGCCGCGGTGTAGGCCTTCCTCCGACTACTATCGACCGTATGCGGCCCGGCCCCATCGGCTCGGGCCATGGCGCGAAGCACGCCGGCTCGATCCACGATCGACACGCTCACCTGGTAGCCATCCTTATTGCAGGCACCTAACGATGCCTGGATCGCCTTGCCGGCCATACCCATCGGCAAGACTGCCTCTTTCGGCAACTCATCAGAAGCCAGCACCGTATAGGGCAGCAGCATCACGAACGCCGTTGCGATCATAAGCCGATACGCCATAGTCACAGAACGCCAATGATGCAGGTGAACGCATGCCATCGTTGTGTCTCCTCGTTAGAAGGGAAAGATGTCGTCAAGGAGCGTACGAATACGCGAGAGGCCTGTCAAGATGGAGGCTTTAGCAGGTTGCGGAAAAACTATATTGTTACGCGGGAACTTCGATGGGCCGCAGCGAGTGAACTAGGCTGAGGTCAAGGTTGAGCGAAGATCTGACATTTTCATCTTAGCCTTAACCTTAGCCCGAACCTCAACCTTCTCCGCGCCGACGGACTTTTTCAGCATCCTGCAAGATTGGGGATTCAGGAAGTGGAGAACGCGGCCGTCAGCTCCAGACGACGCGCTCTTGATTGAGGAGGTAATCGATCACTTCGATGCTATTACGCATCTGGATCTGCGCCTTTTCGGACATGGGGAGGACGGCACCGACCAGCTTGCCTGATTCAACGTCGTCGAGCGACGGAATCCCGTCAGCTCCACGCTTTTCCAGCTCCTGTCGGTAACTTGCCACGGTTGCCTCCTGCTTTCTCTGATCAATTGGATCAGCAATTTCTACGCCAGAGACTTATGACCTATCTAACTCGCGGCGTACAGGTAGCATAGCACACGGAAGTCAGTGCTCCGGTGATGACAGGCTATCTTCTTGATTCAATACTACTTTTCAGCCGATCGACGTGCAGCGGTTGAGGCAGGCGCAAGGGCCCCGAGGTATGGGAAATGACCGATCTTGCGAAGCGGTGTATCGAGACGAAGGCGAAAATCGTCATGCCCTGGGTCAACAAAGTACGGGTCGCCGGTAATATCTGACTGGGCTTTGAGTTCCGGAGCCGGTTGGTTCGGATTATTCTCTCGAAAAAAATCACCATCCGTGTTGTAGAACGCATTGAAAGAGGTACTGGTCTGAGTGGATGGGGCAATTACAAAACCCACTCGATTCAGCCCGACCACATTCCCGCTGACAGTATTCTGGGATTGCCCGAGAAACGCTGCGCCGCCACCATTCTTGACTAAGGTATTGCTCACCAGCACGGCTCTGGCACGATCGCTGACAACGACGGCCTCAAACAGACTTCGGGTAATCACGTTTCGCTCCAACCGCACATTCGACTTGCCGGCAATCGAGATGCCATGGTCGTTATCATGAATAAAGTTCCCGATGAGGATGGCTTCTGAATCGGCAAACTGAGCGCCGGTCGTCTCGCTCCCCCCAATGACACAATTTTCTATCCGCACGTCGTGGACTTGCTGGCTGAACAACATGCCATTGATCTTGATCCGGCGAAGGACAATCCCTTGGCCATTGAAGAGACCGACGGCATGCCCCCCTTGGTCATTAATGGTCATATCGCTGATCTCAATGTCCGTCGCCCCATAAGGCCACTTGCCCACATGGAGAGCACCCACCACAATATCCCGCCCCAGAATCGTCACCTGATCCACTCCCGCCCCAATAAACTTGATCGTCTCTTTGCTGTGAATGGTCACGTCCTGAGGATAGTGGCCTGCCTTGACGAATACGGTGTCGCCTTTCTTGGCGGCATCCATGGCTTCTTGAATCAACGTAAAGTCTCCCGAGCCATCGAGCGCCACCACAAGAGTTCGGGGTCCCATCGGAGGTCCCTCATCAGCCCACACCAGGCCCAGCCCCCAAAGGGCCAGCACCGCCATAAGACTCAGAGCTGCGGCACGAATCATGGAGAAACTCATACAGGCGCACCCCTCTAGATGTCAATCCGTGGAATCGTCCGTCCGGACGACTTTTTCAGCAGCCTCATGCTATCCTCCGCGCCATGATTCTGGTTGGGCTCACAGGTGGGATCGCAACCGGCAAGAGCACCGTCGCGAAATTGTTCAAGCAATGTGGCGCCATCGTGATCGATGCCGACGAACTGGCCCGGGAGGTTGTCGAACCAGGAAAACCGGCATGGCGAGCCATAGTACGAACATTCGGGAAAAGCATTCTGGGTCCTGATCGCTCACTTGATCGCCATGCGCTAGGGACCATAGTGTTCGGAAACCGGACCAAGCTCCGACAACTCGAACGGATCATCCATCCCCGCGTCGCCCGCGAGCAACAACGACTCGTGCGCCGGATCGCCAAACGCAAACCCCTTGCTGTGGTCATCTACGAAGTCCCACTCCTCTTCGAAGCCGGCGTAGATAAACGCGTCGATAAAATCATCGTGGTCACCACCGACCGCAACACCCAAATCGCGCGCCTCAAGAAAAGAAACGGACTCCCCCGCGCCGAAGCGATCCGAAGGATCAGCAGCCAAATGCCCTTGGCCAAGAAACGCCGTCGGGCAGACTACGTGCTGGATGGAACCACGTCACGAAAGACACTTTCCAGCCATGTCGGTCGATTATTCTTAAAATTGAAACTGCTTTCCTAGTTCATTCTCACGAAATTGGTTCTCCTTTTTCTCGCAACCGGTATAATCCCCTTGTTACTGTTTTCACCTCCTACGCCTAGGAATGTCTCTATGTCAGGCCTCGATCCAATGTTTGGTCAAGCAATCCAGACTCTTCCTATCTCCCTCGCCGTAATTGGCGCCCTATGCTTCATGCTGGCGTCCTACTTACAATGCCGAAGGTTTTCGGAACCAGGCTCAGTGGTGCTGCTATAGATAAGATGGTGGCTTACTTGGCCCAGATTGAGGGAGACAAAGCCCCGCCGCTGATCAAGTAGTAATCCCACCGCTAACCCTTCCTCATAGGCTTTTCCTCCTTTCTGCGCTATCATGACCCCATGCCGATTGATCCTGATGACCCACCCATTTGGCTCCGCAAGCTGCATGTGACTGCGTCGCAGATTGATCCCAGCGACTATCCCGCCACTCCGGCTGAGGGGATATTGCAAGTCTGTCGGCTTTCTGATGCACAACTCGCCCTGATGAAGGCCTTTAGGAAATCGCTTGGATTAAAACGAGAGCCATTGAGCCGGTAAACTGCGCCAATTGATCCGACAGGCCTACATCCATGCCCCCATCAGACGATCACGAGTTCGTTATCTGGACGTGTTGAGCACTGCCACTGATGCACTGTCCACTCCCCCTCTCCCTCTCCCCTGTTGTCCCCGGACTTTCCCCTCGATCTGATTTTCGCCATATCGGACCTTCACAAGAATACCGTGGCGCGGCAAAAGCC
>JBKJZK010000332.1:0-3493 GCA_046715215.1 Nitrospiraceae bacterium | reverse complement strand
AGGGGGAGCCGCTTGCGTCCTTTGGTCGACTCATCGACGACTGCAAGACCTTCACGATCTCGAAGCCGAATTGGGAAGCCATGGCCTTGGTGGGAGAGATTGTGCACGTGGATCGATTCGGCAATCTTATTTCCAACCTGACATCCGACCACGTAAAGGAATTTCGAGAAGTCACGAAGCGACCGAACCCGCTGATCCGCATTGCCGGCCACACGATCGACGGACTTGTGGGGAGCTATCATGAAGGGGATGCGCAGATGCCTCGTGCCTTGATCAATAGTAATGGGCAGATGGAAATCTTTCTCAAAGAGGCCAGCGCCGCATCGTTGCTCCAGATTGGCAAGAACGAATCCGTCAGGCTTACGTGAGCTTAACAGGTTGCGGAAAAACCATTTTGGCACAGCAGAACATCGCGAACCTGCATGTGCGACGAAACAGAAGCACACTCCCGCAGGATGCTCAAAAAGACTTCCGACTAGGCCGCAGGCGAGTCAAAACCGGAAGCGTGCCCTCTGGGGTACGTTGAGGATTTTGACGAACCGAGAACGACGTTGGAGGGATTTTTCAGCATCCTGCTACGGTGATGTTGTGACGGTCGCAATCGCACGATGCAGAATCGCCACTATGCGCGTAAGGGTCGTAGCATCGGTCGAGAGGGGCGGCATCAGCACCAGGATGTGCCCCAGCGGTCTTAACAGTAAACCGTGGCGTCTGGCCTCCTGTGTGACTCGATGGCCGATTCGAGCTTCGAGGGGATAGGATTTTCGCGTCTTCTTGTCCTCCACCAACTCGATGGCCGCGATGAATCCCCGCTGCCGAATGTCACCCACATGGGGCAGTTGCCAGAGGGGCTGAAGTAGTCGCGCCATCGTCTTGATCTTGGGTTGTAGTCGAGAGAGCGTCTTATCTTTCTTGATCACTTCGATATTGGCCAGCGCTACGGCGCAGCCGAGCGGATTGCCGGTATAGCTGTGGCCGTGGAAGAAGGTGTTGAAGTCTTCGTATCGCCCGAGAAACGCGTTGTAGATCTTCTCGGTGGTCAGCGTCGCGGCCAACGGCATGTAGCCGCCGGTCAGGCCTTTGCTGATTGCCATCAAGTCCGGCGTGACCCCCTCATGCTGGCAGGCGAACATCTTGCCGGTCCGGCCGAATCCGGTGGCGACTTCATCGGCAATCAAGAGGACATTGTACTTGGTGCAAAGCTCACGGATTCGCTTCAGATAGCCCGGAGGAGAAGTCACTATTCCTGCTGCGGCTTGCACGAGCGGCTCGATGATGAAGCCCGCCAGTTTGCGGTGGTGCTCTTTGAGGATCTGTTCAATCGGATCCAGACAGGCCATCCGGCACGAAGGGTAGGTCAGACTGAGCGGGCAACGATAGCAATAGGGCGGGTCGCCTTCGACGGTGGGGAACAAGAGCGACTTGAATCGCGAATGGAATAGTTCGATGTTGCCCACGCTAACGGCGCCGATGGTATCGCCGTGGTAGGCCAGCTTCAGATGCAGAAAGGTGTGCTTGGGGCCGGCCTCGGGACGCCGTTGCTGCCAGTACTGGACCGCCATCTTGAGCGCCACTTCGACCGCTGTCGACCCATTGTCGGAATAAAACACGCGCGTCAGGCCTTTGGGTGCGATCCGAATCAATGCTCGCGCGAGCTGAATCGCCGGTGGATTGGAGAGTCCGAACAACGTTGAATGCGCGACCTTATCCAGCTGTCGCTTGATCGCACGATCGAGCGCCGGATGGCGATGGCCATGGAGATTGACCCAGATGGACGAGGTCCCATCTAGATACCGCTTCCCTTCCGTATCGATCAGGTAGGACCCTTTCCCTCGCTCGATAATGAGCGGCTGTTCCTGTTCCCATTCCTGCATTTGGGTGAAGGGATGCCAGAGGTACCGGTGATCCCAATCAATCAGCTGTCGAGTAGAAGGTGTTAGTGCCACGGTGGAGGAATCGCAGAAGAGCGAATGGCTAATAGCGTATATAGCGTATAGTGAGAGATCAGGGAAACCAGACTCCTGCAGTTGCTATCAGCCATACGCTCTTATCAGATGTTGTCAGCGCGGTGTGGAGCGGATTATACGAGGGGGCGATTGCTTTGACAACCTCGGGGGCAGTAACTATAATAAACCGATGTTATTGGGAAATGAGTTAGGATTTGCAAAGCCTCATACGCAATTTCTCGATTATCGCTCATATCGATCACGGCAAGTCAACCCTCGCTGACCGGTTCCTGGAAGCCACGGGCGCTGTCTCGGCCCGAGAATCGAAAGAACAGATTCTCGACGCGATGGATTTGGAGCGTGAACGCGGGATTACGATCAAAGCCCATGCGGTTGCGGTCCGGTATCAAGCCAAGGATGGGAAGACGTATGCCTTGCATTTGATCGATACACCGGGTCATGTCGACTTCACCTATGAAGTCTCGCGCAGTTTGGCGGCCTGCGAAGGTGCCCTCTTGCTCGTCGATGCCACGCAGGGGGTGCAGGCTCAGACGATTGCCAATGTGAATCTGGCAATGGCCAACAACCTCACGATCATTCCGGTCATCAATAAGATCGATCTCGCAAGTGCCGATCTGGAAGGCACCAAGCAATCGATCTCCGACGTGCTGATGTTGGACGCGACCGATGCCCTGCCGATCAGCGCGAAAGAGGGACGCGGCGTGCCGGACGTGCTGGAGGCGGTCATTGCGCGGATTCCTCCACCCTCGGGTGATCCCCAAGCGCCGCTCAAGGCGCTCATCTTCGACTCCTGGTTTGACAATTATCAGGGCGTGATTGTGCTGACGAGAGTCGTGGATGGAGCCCTGCGGCCTGGGATGAAGATCAAAGTCATGTCGAACGACAGGACGTTCGAAGTGATGGAAGTCGGACAATTCACCCCGAAACGGACCAAAAAGACCGAGCTGTTGACCGGCGAGGTCGGGTACCTCTGCGCGAATATGAGAGAAGTCGCGGACGTCAAAATCGGCGATACCCTCACGGACGCGGTGTCGCCGACGAGCGCGCCCTTCCCTGGGTATAAAGAAGTGAAGCCGCTGGTGTTCTGCGGGCTCTATCCCACTGACACGGCCCGATACGAAGATTTGCGCGATGCGCTGGTCAAACTGCGGTTGAACGATTCCTCGTTCGTCTACGAACCGGAGACGTCACTCGCTTTGGGGTTCGGGTTTCGATGCGGTTTCTTGGGCCTGCTGCACATGGAAATCATCCAGGAGCGGCTTGAGCGTGAATATGACCTGACGCTCCTCACCACCGCGCCGACCGTGGTCTATCGCGTGCTGACGACCAAGGGCGAAGTGCTGGAGGTCAATAATCCGTCACAGCTCCCGTCTCCCAGCAGTATCGATTCATTTGAGGAGCCGTTTATTCTGGCGTCGACCATTACCCCCGAACGGTACATGGGGGCCATTCTCCAGCTCTGTCAGGACCCTGTCTCTTATACACAAAACCGAGCCCACCAGACGCGTAGTAATATCGTAAGCCGT
>JBKJZK010000331.1:0-4676 GCA_046715215.1 Nitrospiraceae bacterium | reverse complement strand
GTGCTCCATTCTCTCCGACGTCACCCCTCTCCGGAAAAGCTCTTCTCCCGTATGCCACTCTTGTGATAGAACAGCCCGCGACGACCTGTCTCGCACATTATCCTGTCTACAGAGGAGTCATCGCTCTATCGTGTCTGAACCGACTAGTGCTTCAAATTTTATCCGAGACATCGTGGCGGCCGATCACGCAGCCGGGAAGCATGGCGGCCGAGTGGTCACGCGTTTTCCACCTGAGCCGAACGGGTATCTCCATATCGGCCATGCGAAATCTATCTGCCTGAATTTCGGCATAGCGAATGGCACCCCAGGCGGCATCTGCTACCTGCGATTCGACGATACCAATCCGACCACCGAAGATCCTGAATATGTTCGTGCGATCCAGGACGACGTCCGATGGCTGGGGTTCGATTGGCAGGATAAGATATTTTTTGCCTCGGATTACTTCGAGCAACTGTACGACTTTGCCGTCCGGCTGATCCGTAAGGGGAAGGCCTATGTCGATGACTTAACGGCCGAAGAGATGCGTGCCTATCGCGGCACACTGACTCAGCCGGGGAAGAACAGCCCCTCTCGCGACCGTTCCGTCAATGAAAATCTTGCCCTCTTTCGAGCCATGCGAGCCGGAGAATTCGCCGACGGAACCCACATCCTCCGAGCCAAGATCGACATGGCGTCACCTAATATCAACCTACGCGACCCAGCCCTCTATCGCATCAGGCATGCGTTGCATTATCGAACAGGGAGCACCTGGTGCCTGTATCCGGCCTATGACTTCGCGCATCCCCTCTCGGACGCGCTCGAGGGAATTACGCACTCAATCTGCACATTGGAATTTGAAGATCACAGGCCTCTCTATGATTGGGTCGTCGAGCAGGCTGAAGCGCCGCACCGACCACAGCAGATCGAGTTTGCTCGCTTGAACTTGACCTATACCGTCATGAGCAAAAGAAAACTGCTCGAGTTGGTCGAAAAGAAACTGGTGAGCGCATGGGATGACCCACGACTACCGACGCTCAAAGGGCTTCGCCGCCGCGGGTATACCCCAGAAGCGATTCGGGCCTTCTGCGACCATATCGGCGTGGCCAAGCGCGAAGCCATCGTCGAGATGCAGCTGCTCGAACACTTTATTCGCGAAGACCTGAACAAGTGCGCGCCCCGAGTGATGGCCGTGTTGCGGCCGCTCAAACTCATCCTCGACAACTATCCCGAGGACCAGTCCGAAGCATTGGAAGCCGTCAACAATCCGGAGGATTCGTCTGCAGGGACGAGGAAAGTCCCCTTCTCACGCGTCCTCTATATTGAGCAAGACGATTTCCGCGAAGATCCACCCAAACAATTTTTCCGGCTCTCTCCAGGACGCGAAGTGCGGCTACGGTACGCCTACATCATCAAATGTGTCGGAGTGACGAGAGATCCGCAGACCAGCGAGGTCACCGAACTCCATTGCACCTATGACCCCGCGACAAAGAGCGGCGCCGCCCAGGAACAGCGCAAGGTCAAAGCCACCATCCATTGGGTCTCCGCGGCTCATGCTGTGAAAGCCGAGGTCCGACTCTATAACCCCCTTTTGGTGACGGACCTGGCGAAGATGCCGCCAGACCACGATTGGACGACCTACCTCAACCCCAACTCATTGGAGCAAATCACGGGCTGCCTGGTTGAGCCCAGCTTGCGGCAGACAGTGCCCGGCACACGGTATCAATTCGAACGCCTAGGATACTTCTGTACCGACCCAGATTCAGCCTCCGGCACACTCACATTCAACCGCACCGTGTCACTCAAAGACGCCTGGGCCAAGATCGAAAAAACTCAGCCGGCCCGGTAACAAACCGGCAAACTTCCCCCATTTGCAAAAACTCTCCCAGAGCTTCCTTCTCGTTCCGCCCTATTGAAACCGCTTTACAGACTCAGCATCCCTGCTACGCTTGAGCTTCCTAGTCCACGCTTTCCCCATCGAGACCAACGCGAATTTGCCGACCTCTTCGTGCAACTCCTGAGACACATTTGCGGGCCGCATCACCGAGCATTCCGACGAACAGGGGGTATTCTTGGGGGAACTTCAGGAGGATGCCTTTGCCGAAGTCAAAGCGCAAATGAAGGGATGGAAGATCGACACGCCGGCCGACTTTCGGCTGATTCACCGTTCGCACGAATGACGGCCTATGACGTGGTTATCGATCGAGCCGGCATCGTGAGCAATTACCCCTCACGATTCCCCAGTATTATTCGTGACGTCGTATGTCGGGCTGGTCAAAAGCTGAAACAGAAGGCAATTGCCGTAAGGTCTTCGAAAAATCTCAGACGCCGCAACCCTCTCTCTGGCCATCCACATACAGTTTCCATGTTTTGCTTTACCATAGCTCTGGGTTTGCTAGACTGGCCGGAGCATGAGGTGCCGGCATGACGAGGAACCTCAAACCGGATGGAGGACCGCATGATCGAGTGTCGAGAATGTCCACGAATCCCCGTTGACATGCAGGTCTTCTTCTCCAGCACCAACAAGACAGACATCCGCGAAGGCACAATGTTCGATCTGTCTGCCAGAGGATGCGCCGTCACCAGCATGTCGTCGGTTCAACCCGGTTCAGCGGTGAGAATCCTCATCAGGGCGATCGATCTGGGTTCGCCCATTACGATCGAGTCTGCCGCGGTCCGTTGGAGTGAAGGTGGGGAGTTCGGAGTCGAATTCCTCGGTCTCTCGAAGCTCGATCAGCGCCGTCTGCACCGATTGCTGGAAGTTGCCACCGCCCACCAGATCCGCCCGAGTTGACCGCTGACCGATCCTCGGATTCAGCGTGGTACAATGCGGGGCATGACCTGTCCCCTCTGTCATCAACCGAGCACCTGGGAAGGCAACGCCTGGCGCCCCTTCTGTTCTGAACGATGTCAAGTGACTGACCTCGGCGCCTGGGCATCGGAAGATTATCGCGTACCGGGCCCCACCCTCACGATGGACGCCTCGTTTCCTGACTCGTTGGAGGGAGACGACGACACAGAGGCCAAGCAAAACAGTTAAACAACAGTCCAAGGACAGATCGGCCACCTTTCCACAGGGCGCAACCGCCAATCCCCACCCAACAGTTCCTCCGGCGGCACGATACAACGACTGCTCGAGATGCTGGTTGATGCCGGCCTCGTTCGGACGTTTCAGGGTTGGCAAGCCCACGGCATCTTGATAATGTGGGCAACGGAATTTTCACCTCCCCACAACAGTTTTTCTGCAGACTCCTAGCAGGCTGCGGAAAACTCGATTTATACAGAATATGTCGATGGAATCTTCCTATAGCGCCGGTGTCACAATAGTCTCAGGATGCTCAAAAAGGCCGTCCGGCAAGGCCGCAGCGAGCGAAGAGGCGAGGCGTACGCTTCGGTACGTTGAGCCTCTGAGCGACGCGAGAACGCCGCTGGCGGATTTTTTCAGCATCCTGCCAGGCCCTATCACAAGGAGCACAAACCATGCTGTCGACACAAGGCTATGCCGCGATGACCGCCAAGGCTGCCCTGCAACCTTTCTCGTTCAAGCGGCGTGAAGTCGGCCCTCAGGACGTGCTCATGACGATCACTCACTGCGGCATCTGCCACTCGGATATTCATCAAGCCCGCGACGAATGGGGCGGATCGATTTTCCCCATGGTGCCAGGCCATGAAATCGTCGGCACCGTGGCGCAAGTCGGATCTGCGGTGAAAAAATTCAAGACGAGCGACCGCGTTGGCGTCGGCTGCTTCGTCGATTCCCGCCGTACGTGTGGGCCCTGTCGAGAGGGATCAGAGCAGTACTGCGAAGCCGGCATGCTCCTTACCTACAGCGGCCGCGACAAAGACGGCCAGCCTACGCAGGGCGGTTACTCCACACAGATTGTCGTGGATGAGCATTACGTGCTGCGGATTCCCTCAGTCCTGTCGCCTGCCGGAGCCGCTCCACTCTTGTGCGCCGGAATAACAACATACTCTCCGCTTCGCCACTGGGGCGTCGGCAAGTATCACAAGCTTGCGGTGGTGGGATTGGGTGGATTGGGCCATATGGCTGTGAAGATCGGCAAGGCGCTCGGAACCGAAGTGACCGTCTTGAGCACCTCTGAACGGAAGCGAAAAGATGCAGAACGGTTGGGCGCCTTCGACTTCGGCCTCACCTCACAGCCCGAGACGTTTACACGACTCCAGCGGCGCTTTGATTTTATCCTTGATACCGTTTCAGCCCCGCACAACTACAACGCCTATGTTAATTTATTGAAGACCGACGGAACCATGATTCTCGTAGGGGCTCCGGATAAGCCGACGCTGCTGGAGCCCTTTCCACTGATTCTGCATCGCCGCAGGATTGCCGGGTCGGTGATCGGGGGCATCCGGGAAACCCAAGAGATGCTCGACTTCTGCGCCACGCACAGCATCGAGTCCGATATTGAAATGATTCCGATCCAACAAGTGAACGAAGCCTACGAGCGAGTCCTCAAGGGCGATGTGCGGTTTCGGTTCGTAATCGATGTGGGATCGATCAAGTGAGTGTTCCGGTATCGGTCAAGTACCGGCAGAAGAACGAGCTTTTAAGTTGGTGTTGGACTGGGGGCGATGAGAAATATGTGGCTGGGGGACTAGGAATCGAACCTAGGTAGCCGGCTCCAAAGACCGGCGTCCTACCGCTAGACGATCCCCCAGGGCGATACTAAACCTAGACGGAG
>JBKJZK010000330.1:0-2468 GCA_046715215.1 Nitrospiraceae bacterium | reverse complement strand
CGGCTACGTTCGCGGCTTGGATTCCCTTCGTCGGGGCCTGGATGACGATGATGTTGGGGTCGATCCCCCAACAAGACGTATTTCAACGCATCACCTCGGCGAAGGACGAACGCACGGCCATACGCGGGTCGATGCTGGGTGGTACGCTCTACTTCTGTTTTTGTTTTGTGCCGATGTTTCTAGCCTATGCGGCGACGCTGGTCGATCCGGCTATGTTCACTACGCTTCTCGAACAGGATTCTCAACTGGTGTTGCCGACCTTGATCCTGCGCCACACACCAGTCTTCGCGCAGATTGTGTTTTTCGGGGCCGTCCTCTCGGCAGTGATGAGCTGTGCCAGTGCCACGTTGTTGGCGCCGTCGGTGATACTGAGCGAGAACGTAATCAAAGGGGCGCTGCCGCGTCTCAGTGACCGGGAGTTTCTTCGGGTCATGCGGCTGGTTGTGGTGGTCTTTGCCGTCCTGGTTTTGACTATCGCTCTGAGCTCAAGCTCCAGCATCTACCAGCTTGTGGTGAATACCTACAAGGTGACGCTGGTAGCGGCCTTCGTTCCACTCTGTGCAGGGCTCTTTTGGTCCCGAGCGACGACGCAAGGGGCCTTGTGTGCCTTCGTGACTGGGCTGATGACCTGGACGGGGCTGGAACTGTTCGGTCCGTCAGATTCGATCTGGCCTCCGCAACTGGTCGGGTTTCTTGTGGCGGCGACGGGGATGGTTGTCGGCTCACTTCTGCCTCAGAAGATCGGAACTCGTGAAGTGTGAGAGGCGAGACGCGAGCAATGCGCGACGGGCAGGAAAGGCAGGAGGGGCGAGATGGGCGGGAGCATCGTGTCAGGCATAAGCCGAAGTTTGAAGTTCGAGGTTCCAAGTTCGAAGGTTCGAAGTTCCAAAAACCTCGAACCGTGAACCTTCGTCCATCTCGCTCGTCCCGCCCGTCTCGCTCTTCTCGTGCGTTACGTCCGTGGTTCTACTGTGGTGAGGTTCCAGAATCGTGAATAGATCTACCCGATGGGTGACATATGCGAGCATGGTCTTGGCCGGCCTCGTCGCCGCGCTCGGCCTCGTCGTTGTGGCCTATGGCGCGTATTTGGCGACCTTTCTTGAATTGCCCAAGAGCGATGATCATCCCCCCCTGCGTCTGTACAGTGGACCCTTCCTGCTGCAACCCGATCTCTCGCTCGTGCATAGCCACCTTCTTGAGCGGCTGCAACGGTTGGGCTATCGACGAGTGAAGACGACGCAGTCTCCTGGCGACTATCAGCTGACCGAGGAGGCCCTGACGGTCTATCTCCATCCGCAGCCGGAGGGCCATGTTGGCGCGACCATGGTGACGTTGCCGTTGGATCAGGGGCGAGTGACGGATGTCCTGTCTCCGCTTGAAGGCACACCGCTCTTTCCCATCTTTCTGGAACCGGAACTCCTGAGTGGTGTGCGTGGTGAGTCACGCCAAGTGCGCGAATGGATTCCGTTGGCGCAAATTCCTCCGCGGATCATTGAGACGGTCCTGACTATCGAAGATCGCCGGTTCTATTCCCATTTCGGCATCGATCCGGTTGCCGTAGGACGGGCGCTCTGGACCAATTTCACGAAGGGCGGTGTGGTGCAGGGCGGCAGCACCATCACGCAGCAACTGGCGAAGAATTTGTTTTACTCGCCGCAGCGGACGATGGGACGAAAATTAAAGGAGGCCCTGGCGGCGTTGGTGCTGGAGGTGAAGTATACGAAACAGAACATCCTGGAAAGCTATCTGAATGAAATCTATCTCGGGCAAGCGGGATTCGTCTCGATCTATGGAGTGAGCGAGGCAGCCCACCGCTATTTCGGCAAGACCCTTCAGGAGTTGACGGTCGATGAGGTCGCGATGATCGCAGGCCTGATCAAGGGGCCCAATAGCTATGCGCCGACGAAACATCCTGAGCTGGCAAAGCAGCGGCGTGATGTCGTGTTGCGGCGTCTGCGGGAGACAGGTCTCCTGACGGAAGAGGTCTGGAATCGTGCCGTCAATGTACCTGTGCGCGCGACTCCGTCAGAAGACGTTCTGACCGATGCGCCATACTTCGTCGATGCCGTGCTTCGGGAGGTAGAGGAGGCCGGCGTGGTTCCCTTGCCGGAGGGCTTGCGGATTGACAGCACGCTCGATCCGATGATCCAGCAAGCGGCCGCCGAATCGTTGGAGAAGGGGCTGGCCAAGTTAGAGGCGACGCATCCCTATCTCAACAGTTCTCTGGAATCGATGCAGGGGGCGGTGGTAGTGCTCGATCCCAAGACCGGGTCTGTGCTGGCGTTGGTCGGAGGGCGGGACTACAGGCGGAGTCAATTCAACCGCGCGGTTCAGGCCCAGCGGCAACCGGGCTCCCTCTTCAAACCCTTCGTCTATCTTGCGGCGCTGGAAGCGGCCCGTGAGGGTCAAGCCGGCCAGTTGACCGCGGCGAGCTTGTTGGCGGACGAGCCGGTGACCTTTGAGTCGGA
>JBKJZK010000329.1:0-2848 GCA_046715215.1 Nitrospiraceae bacterium | reverse complement strand
GCATAGAGGTGTCGGCTCAGTACCATGAGGGCCTCGGCCTGATTGGGATCGATGATGAGCACACGATTCAACATCGCCACGCGGTCACGCAGTTTCGGAAAGGTGGCCGCACGAGCGGCCCCGGCGGTCAAGAGACCCGGGAGATCCGTCGGTCCCCACCAGACCAGGGAGTCGGGGAGGGCACGACTGGTTTCCGTGACAAACGGAATCTTCTCCTGGAGCCCGCTGCCGGAGATGGCACCGCTGGTGACGGGAAGGTTCACGACTGCCCGGTCGCCCGCGAAGCCGTGTTTCTTCAGCCCGGAGAGGACGACCCACTGGGTGGTGATTTCCTTCAGCGCACGCCTGGTCCGCTTAATCGTACTGGTCCATTTGACCGAACCAGCTGCGTAGGTTAACGGGGCTGTCAGGGGATCCTGATAACTGACGGACAATTTCACCAGAGTGGTCGGCACCGCCACGATCGGGCCATTCGGTCGAAGGCGGAACGAGGCCGAAGGGAGCGACGCGCTTCCGACAATGTGAGTATGAAATCCGGTTCCCGGGGGCGTAAGACCCAGCGAGTCGGTTACGAAGGCGGAGGCAGGATAGCGGTTCAGGTCTTCACTGAAAAAGACCAGTTCGCCATTGCTGGGCCACAAGACCTCCATGCCCACATCGCTTCTGATGAGGGTGGAGGCATGGGCCTCTCGCAGGCGCTGCCAGCAGGAATCGTAGACGGGGTCGAAGTCGGCCGGATAAGCCTTGATGCCATGGGGGGCTGCGGTCACTAGGTGATATTGGCAGGCGAAGTCGAGTTGGCCGACGCCCACCTTGTTACCCGCTCCCATCGCTTCGGCGTAATGCCGAGCCGTCGCTTCAGCTGAGGTGACGGCCTGTTTCGACTTCTTCGAAGCAGCGGCTGATGCCGATGAGGCCTCGATCAGGATCATCGCAGTAACAATCGACAGGATTCCGACGAGGAGCAAGATCGTGAACCGGCCACGTTGGAAGACCTGCAGACGCATCATGTCGTGCGCTTCCCTATTCGAGTGGCATAGTATCGACCATAAGTCATACGCCATATGCTCTTTTCTTCGGACGAGACACGAGCGACAAGTTACGAATGACATAGGAAATAGGAAGGGCCGACCGGTCTCCTTGTTATTCGACCACGATCACGGCCTGCATGTCATGACCCGGCATGTCGCACAGGTAAGAGAAGGTTCCGGTCCGTGCCGGCGTGAACTGAATCTCAAGGAGGCCTTCAGGCGGGATGATCACTCGCTTGAGTCCGTCTGGACCGAACTCCGGGGCCCCGTTGCCGCCCACGTTGAGATCGACACCGAGGAAGAGTTCCTTGGCCGCCACGGTATGGAGTTCTGTATCATGGTTGCGGAACCGTAGTACTGTCTTTTGATCATGATGTAAGAGGACATAATTCGGAATGAACATACGCCCGTGGATCTCTACAGTGATCGATTCCACCTCGATTTCAGTTGGGAGCGCGGGAGTGGGAGTGGTCAGCGTCCAAGCCAGGCACATGAGCCCGAGCGTTCTTCTCACTGTGCGTTGGCCGCATCGAGGATCGCGCGGCGCATGTTCACCCGGTCGAACGACGTCAACTGTGGGGCTGGACAATGTCGGCAAAGCGTGACGGTGTGCTGGAGAGAGGCGATGAAAACTTCGCAATTCGGACAGGCTCCGAGATGTCGGCGTATCTCCCGGCAAATGTCGGCTGGGAGTTCGTCGTCGATATAGGCAGACAACTGCCGGAGAAGACCCAGGCAATGGTCTTGGGCATGCGTATGGTGGTGAGACGAGGGCCCGGACTGTTTTTTTGGCGCCACCGTCTTTTTCCTGGTCATGGGCGCACGCCTCCCGACTTGTGGTCATCGTGGTGGGTGATGCCGCGGGCGCTGAGTTCCCGCCGCACAAACAAGCGTGCTCGGTGCAGTCGCGATTTTACGGCGCGCTCATTCAAGCCCATGATGGTCCCCACTTCTTTCGCACTCAACCCTTCCATATCGCGGAGCACCAGGGCCATCCGATATTTTTTGGGCAGTTTCTCGATCGCCTGGTCGAGGGCCTGCCGGAGCTCCTTGTTTTGTAGCGCCTCTTCGGGACTGAGCCCTTCCATCGGGATCTGGAGGCGAAACTCTCCTTCCGATGTGGGCACGAACTCTTCGAGCGACAGCTCGTGTTCCGGCTCCCCTTTGCGCTTGCGCCGCATCCGTATGCAGGCCCGTGAGGCGATGGTGTACAGCCAGGTGGAGACCTTGGCTTCGCCGCGAAAATCTTTGAGTCCTTGGTAGGCATTGAGAAAGGTCTCTTGAACGAGATCCTTTGCCGATTCCGTTTCGCCGCACAGGCGGTGTGCATATCGATAGATCAGATCGACATGGTCTCGATACAGCCTATCAAATCCGTCAGACCCTTGCATGGCTGGGGGTTGGGGAGTCGTTTTGGGAACAGGAGTGCGCATGACTGGTGCGAAGTCTAGGGCGTTGGCTGAGACCTGTCAAGCAACCCTGGCAGGATGCTGAAACAGTCCGCCGGCTTCGTTCTTTGCTCCCGGGAACCGTGAAACGTGAGGCGTGAAACTGCTATTCCTCCGAAACCTTTCACGTTTGACGATTCACGTCTCACGGAGCGTGGACGGCCTTGTTGAGTATCCTGCTTGGTCAGGGCCGCTTGTATGTAATGGGTGTCGGTTAGGGGACCGGTGAGGCACTGCGTCGGGGAGTTGGTACCTCAGTGGATGGGAACGTGACGGCCACATGCTCATGGTCGATGTGCAACGTCAACGGTTGTCCCACCTTCACACGAGGGATTCCGATCTTCGAATTGAGCATGACCAGGCCGACGG
>JBKJZK010000328.1:0-5061 GCA_046715215.1 Nitrospiraceae bacterium | reverse complement strand
CGTGGAAGCGCGCGCCCACCGTTTCCTGAATATCATCCATCGACACGATCTTTTTCTTGGTGCCGATCAGATCCCGGAGCACGCTCTTCGCCATTTCCAGCGTGATCGTTTGGCCGGTGAGCGAGGCGTAGGCGCCGAGGCGCACCAGCGATCCCTCGAGCTCGCGGATATTGCTCTTCATGGTCGTGGCGAGAAACTGGATGACATCTTCCGGCAACGTGACGCCCTCGTCCTCGGACTTTTTCCGTAAGATAGCAATCCGTGTTTCAACGTCCGGCGGCTGGAGATCCGCGATCAGTCCCCATTCAAACCGTGACCTCAACCGTTCTTCGATATCGGGCATGTCTTTCGGAAAGCGATCACTCGAGAGGACGAGCTGCTTATGCGCTTCATAGAGGGCATTGAACGTGTGGAAGAATTCCTCCTGCGTGCGTTCCTTGCCCGCCAAAAATTGAATGTCATCGATCATCAACATGTCGATATGACGATACCGCTTCCGCAGATCCATCATCTTGTCGTATCGAATGGAGTTGATGACCTCGTTCGTAAACTGCTCGGTCGTCAAATAGGCAATCCGGAGATCAGTCCGCTCTCCCACATAATTTCCAATGGCATTCAAGAGATGCGTCTTCCCCAGCCCGGTCTCGCCATAGATAAAGAGTGGGTTATAGGCTTTCGCCGGCTGTTCGGCGACGGCCATACAGGCAGCATGGGAAAATTGGTTTCCCGCTCCCACTACGAAATTCTTGAATGTATATTTTGGGTTGAGCTGTACTCCCCGTTTCGCCCGTGAACCGATGTTTTGGCGACTGGTTGTAGCGGCACTCCCGGTATTCTCATGCTGCTTTGTCGCCGGTTTATGAAAAATGACGAATGTGATAGTGGTCTCTTCCCCACCTCGAGCAGTAGAGACAGCTTCAGCTAGGAGCGGCCCATACTGCTGGCTCAACCAGTCTCCAAAGAACTTGTTAGGGACGCCTAATTGGGCGACAGAGTCCTCAATCCGTTCGAGATGAATCGGTGTAAACCACGTATCATAAACCTGTTTTGGCACCTTCCTTTGTATATAACCCAAAGTGTCCTGCCACACGTTTAAAGTAGTCATAATTTCCGTTTCATCCTTCATACACAGATTTATTCACACCTGTGTATAACCTGGTTCTTCGTGCGGTCTTGCCTTCTTCCACTCGATCATTAGCAGATCTTGAAAGGATCACGTCAATAGCCTATACATGAATCACCACAGGTTATGGACTCTGCATGCAGGGGTTACCCAGAGTCAACCCCCAACTCTCTCCACAAAGACCCAGGGATAGGAAGCCTGAAAATTCAACTCTTTAATCTCCATCCACAATATCCACCGATCCTACTCTTACTCCTACTCCTACGACGGACTCTCTCTAGTAGATAATATTTTAGGAAAAGAGCCTCTCATACACCTATACAACAATGATGTGTTCGGATGAGAAAATTTTTTCGATAAGGTCGTCATATGTCATCGTCGGATATGAAAGTCCAACCGCCATTCCCTCAGTAGCAACCACAACTCCCTTCACGGAAGAAGGGGCTGTCGATGTTGCCTCCTCAAGAAAGACAATATCATTACCCGCATCACTCGCTCGAAAGAGCGAGTGAGAGATACGATCCGGCTGTTGTCGAAAAAGATAGAGAGTCGCACCCATACAGCACCGATAGATTAATTAGAAGGCTGCGGAACAATTATTGTGGAACTGTGAAAATTCAATGGTCCGCATGTCTAGGACAATAGGAGCACACCACGCAGGATAGCTGAGCGAAACAGGCTGAGGTGGAGGTTGAGCGAAGATCCGATTCTCTTTATCTCAGCCTTCTTCGTGCTGGCGGACTTTTTCAGCATCCTGTTAAAAAACCAGACTTCTGTCAGCCGATCGAACGAACTGTCTAATTTCATCTGCTGTTCGAGTCGTCACGGAAAAATCATCTGACCAAGCATCTATTGCCGACCCTGCCTCGACAACAAAGGGAACGGCTAAGTGTTTAAAGGAAGGAAGATATTTTTCAAGAACATCGACGTCGATAATCTCTTCTGTGTCTTCCATTAGGAGAGCGGAGGCGCGCCCTAGGAGCACGACGGTCGTTTTATGGTCCCCAGCGCAAAGCCCCAGCGCAATACGAAGTGCTTCAACAGGGCGAGCTGTTACACGAGGATCTTCTGAAATCACCACCGCGATGAGTTTCGACATAGACAGCCAACAGCAGTGACAATACCTTCTTATGTAAAAGCAAGAAAGCGATCACAGCCATCAATAATTCCTGCCAGCACAACCAACCCGGACAAAGAAACCCTCGAATCGACAGTGGTCGTTAGAACGCCATACTGTTGACAGCCATACGCACAGACAGACATCTTCACCCCGGCATCGATCAAACCAAGATAGCGTTGATCCACAACTGTCTTTACCCCTTCATCGATGAGATAGAGATAGACATCGACTCCTCTGCGCAAAGCAGCCTGAGCCAACTGGACAACAGTCTCAACACTGGGATGAGAAGGGGGTGTGGATAACAAGAGACCCAGCTTGCGAGCCGCCATAATCACAGGCCAAAGACGTCAATGTAATCAATTGTTTATGAAATAAATTCTTCACGAGCCTACGAGCTTTTCAACATAAAGTCAACATCAAAAAATTGGATTTGTTATGAGGAGGAGGTACGCGTTTTAAGGAGAGAAGAGAGCCCGGCCAGAGGGAGTTCCTCTTGAGCCTTCGACTCGAGGTTGCGGACAATCACAGATCCACGAGCTGCCTCATCATCACCTAAGAAAATGGCGAAACGGCACTTCGATCGATCAGCTTGGCGAAGGTGGGCTTTGAGTGTAGTGGCCCGATAGTCACATTGGGTCGAAAGTCCAACTCTACGGAGTTCGTCAAGAAGGGCGAACCCAAGGGTGGTCCCTTTCTCTCCAAAAGCCGCGACATAATAGAGGCATTCGTTTAACGAGGATGACGATCCCTCCGGGAGCATCAACGCGACGCGCTCAAGCCCGACAGCGAAACCCACGGCTGGAATAGCGGGACCGCCGAGCGTTTCTACCAAGCCGTCATAGCGGCCACCGGCCCCCACCGCATTCTGAGCTCCCAAATGAGTCGACGTAATTTCAAAACTCGTCAAACAATAGTAGTCGAGCCCCCGTACTAAGCGAGGGTTGAGTCGATAAGGGACTCCAATGGCCACGAGACCCGCAAGAACCCGGTCGAAATGTGTGAGGGCTTCGGGAGAGAGATGGTCGGTCAGTTTGGGTGCCGACTCGGTTGCAGCTCGACAGGCCGGCACCTTGCAATCAAGCACTCGCAAGGGATTCGTTTCCATACGGCGCCGACAGTTTGCACAGAGGAGGGATTCCTGTTGTGAGAGAAACGCAAGCAAGATCGGCTTGTAAGCAGCGCGGTCGCCGGAGCTTCCCAGGCTATTGATCTCGAGTGTTAGCTCGGGCAGAGCCAGGTCCGATAGCAGGCGCCACAGCAGCGCAATGGCCTCGACATCTGCGCGAGGGTCCGATGTGCCGAAGGATTCGACACCGAATTGATGGAACTGCCGGAGGCGTCCTGCCTGCGGCCGCTCGTGGCGGAACATCGGACCGATGTAGAAATATTTCTGTGGGAGCGGATCGGCCGCCAGATTGTGCTCGATGAAGGCGCGGACCGTGCCGGCTGTGCCTTCGGGGCGCAAGGTCAGTGAGGTCCCATCCCGGTCGGGAAAGGTGTACATCTCTTTCTCGACGATGTCCGTCGCCGCGCCGATGCTACGGGCAAAGAGCGTAGTGAGTTCGAAGATGGGGATACGGATCTCCTGATACCCATAACAGAGCGCCCAGCGCCTTGCCGCATCTTCAATGAAACGCCACCGAGGGGTCTCCTCCGGAAGAATATCCTTGACGCCCTTGATGCCCTTAATCATGTCCATATTAGCGACCGTCTAGCAGGATGCTGAAAAAGTCGCTCTTCTCACCCGCCCGACCCCGGCGCGCCAAGACGCGTCTTTCCCCATGCCACGATCTCGCATCGCTCAGGGGCTCAACGTACCGAAGCGTATGCCTCGCCTCTACGCTCGCTGCGGCCTTGCTGGACGGTCTTTTTGAGCATCCTGCGTGGCATTTTCCTATTGCCATAGAAATGGGACAATTAAATTTTCATCATGCCACAACAGTTTCTCCGCCGACTCATGGAAAGATTCGGGACTATAACGACGAGTAGAAGGCAAGTCAACGCACGGGAGCGCGTCAAACGTCAATCGTCATGCGTCAATCGGTTCTGAATCGGCGCTCGTCAACCGCTTCTACGATTCTGCGCGAATGACGGTTGACAAATGACGTCCGATATCCTTGCACCGACTGGCGCGCGGGCGTATAGTTCGCGGCCTATCTTCTGTCCGGGGATGTTTCATGAGTACAGATCAACCGACCCGCCGCGTCATCGCGCTTGCACCGATGCCGCCCGAAAAATCCGCCTACGCCTTGGCCCGCTATAGCCGCTCGCCCGATTCTATCGAGAGCAGCCTCCGCTGGGTGCATGGACATTCTTCTGAAAAGTTCTGGGATCAGTTCTACTTTGACTACGGCCATGCGTCGATCGCCGATCTAGGCCATGTTATCGTCTGCTTCGAGGAGATCTCCGAACTCGCCGCGATTCGACTCGAAGACGAGCCCTTGTGGGACGGCCAGGCGAAATCGAGCCGGTATCAGAACTTTGCATCCGGCGGGTGGTTCGTGCCGGATTCCATTCGAGGATCGGAGACAGAAGGCACCTACTACGGCATTCTTCGCAGCCTCGCCGAGATCTACCGGCTCTTGCATCAACCCCTGACCCAATTTATTTCAGAGCGTGAGCCCCGCCCCGAGTCGATGAAACCGGCCGATTACCAACGGACGATTGCCGCGCGCGCGTTCGACGTGACGCGGTATCTCCTGCCCCTCGCAGCCAGGACGAACGTCGGGCAAGTCGTCAGCATCAGGACGTTGGAGAAGCAAATCACCAGACTGCTGTCGTCACAACTACCAGAATTGCGCGCGATCGGAGACGAACT
>JBKJZK010000327.1:0-5018 GCA_046715215.1 Nitrospiraceae bacterium | reverse complement strand
GCTGAAAAAGTCCGCCAGCGTCGTTCTCGCATCGTTCAGACCCTCAACGGGGACCCGGCCGCCTCACCACTCGGCGGCGCGCACAGACTTGGTGCTCCTTATTCGTCGCACCGTGCGCCCCAGAGGGGGTACGCCTCGGCCCTTCACTCGCTGCGGCCTTGCCTGCGGAACGGCGCGTCTCGGCGCGCCGGGGTGGGGCGGGTGAGAACCGTAGCCTTTTTGAGCATCCTGCAAGAGTGTTCTGCTGGTGTGCCGCTCGACTGAGCTCGTCGCAGGCACACGTGCGGACCATCGAAGCTCTCGCGGACCAAAATAGTTTTCCCGCAGCCTGCTAGACCGGTCTTTTCCAATCTCCTGTCACCCACGAACTCTCCCGAGTTTGCTGGCGGCAGCTTGCGGAGCTTATCTTCAATTGATCACAATAGGCCGGCGGCTCACCGTGCACGGATTCAGCCATTGGCAGGCGGGCTAATGACACCGGCAACGCTGATTGAACAGGAACTGGCGGCAGCCCAGGCCGCGCGACAGAACAGCAACGACGGGAAGGCGCGAGTCTGTGCTCGACGCGCCGTGGCCCTCGCTACCGAAGCGTGGTTGGCGCGGCTCCCTCTTCCACGATGGCGCGGGGATGCGATGGAACATCTCCGGCAGATTCAGCAGGACGCATCCTTCCCTCTTCCTATCCGCCAGGCGGCCGAGCGATTAAGCACCCCGGTGACCCGTCAGCACGCAGCCCCCTTCACGACAGACCCCGTCGCCGACGCGAGACTCATCATCGCCCACCTCAGCAGCACCACTTCAGACAACTCGCCCCGATGACTGACAGGATGCTGAAAAATTCCGCCAGCGTCGTTCTCGCATCGTTCAGACCCTCAACGGGGACCCGGCCGCCTCACCACTCGGCGGCGCGCACAGACTTGGTGCTCCTTAATCGTCGCACCGTGCGCCCCAGAGGGTACGCCTCGGCCCTTCACTCGCTGCGGCCTTGCTGGACGGACTTTTTGAGCATCCTGCCAAGGAGATTCTCCCATTGCCCCAGAGGCGCAACCATTGAATTTTTCAGCGCGCCCCAATAGTTTTTCCCCAGCCTGCTAACCCTCTCTCAAAGGGAGTGGCCGAGGTTGCCCTCTACTGCGCTCATCGAACGACCCTCATCCATCTAAAATGATCCTTCCAAGCTTGCTTGCGTCTCTTTCCTGGAATGGCACCCGTGTTGGTCCCACTGCGGCCGTCGAGCGAGCACATTCTGATCGTGCGCGTTCTGCGAGCAAGGAGGGCACCTGGCCACTCCCTTCCCCTACCAGCCCAACGCCCACCGATGCCCATTCTTCTCCAGCAGCGCATCCGCTTCGCTTGGTCCCCAGCTCCCAGCGGTGTAGAAGTGGACCGATTTTTCGCCGGTCAACAGCGGGTCATAGAGGCGCCAAGCCGTTTCGGTGAAATCCGCGCTGACGAAGAGAGTCTGGTCGCCGATCATCACGTCGCGGAGCAGAGTCTCGTAGGCTTCGGGGAGCTGGCCAAAGGCTTTTTCATAATCGAACTGCAGCGCATGGTCGCTCAGTTGAAACGGCCTCCCTGGACTCTTCACGGAAAAACAGAGCGCGAACCCTTCACTGGGCTGGAGCGTGATCAGCAGCATGTTGGGCGGAACACTTCCGGGATCGAGGGACCGAAACACTTGGATGGGGGCCTCACGAAAGGTCACCGCAATCTGGGTCAGTTTACGCGGGAAGCGCTTGCCCGTCCTGAGATAGAAGGGCACGCCCTTCCATCGCCAATTGTGAATCTCCGCTTTCAAGGCGACGTACGTCTCCGTCGTCGAATCCTTCGGGACCCCATGTTCCTCGCGATAGCCAGAAATCGTCTGGTCGGCGATCTGCCAGGACGTGTACTGGCCAAAGACAATGTCCTGAGGCGTGATCGGCGCAATGGAATGCAGCACTTTGAGTTTTTCATTCTGGATCGCACCGGCATCGAAGGACACCGGCACTTCCATCGCAACGACCGTCATGAGTTGGGTCAGATGGTTCTGGACCATATCGCGGAGCGCCCCGGCCTGCTGGTAGTAGGCCCCGCGGTGCTCGACGCCGAGATCTTCGGCAACGGTAATCTGAACGTTCTCGATGGTGTCGCGTTTCCAGAGCGATTCAAAAATCGGGTTCGCGAAGCGGAACGCCAGAAGATTCTGCACCGTCTCTTTGCCGAGGTAATGATCGATACGGTAGATCTGGGATTCCTCGATATAGCGATGCAGGGTCGTATTCAGCTGCCGGGCTGAGTGAAAGTCATGGCCAAATGGTTTCTCGAACACGACGCGGACCCACCCGTGGCTCTTGAGCAGTCCCGCCTGGTGCAGCCATTTCATCGCAATGGGCACGGTGTCCGGTGGCAAAGCCAGGTAGAACACCCGGTTCTCCGGCATGTTGTGCGTACGCTCCAACCGTCGAATGGACCAGGCCAACGCCTCATAATCTTGTGCTCCCCCTTCATGCACAGTCTGGTAGTGAAGACACTCATCGCACCAGACGCGCAACTCTGTTTCATTGCGCCAGCCCGCTTGCTGCAGACCTTCGAAGGCCCAGAGCCGAAACCCCTCTTCCCCCATCTCGGCCAAGGCGGCGCCGACGATCAGCGTGTTGCGAGTTTCCAGGATTCCCTGATCCCGTAAATGATACAGCGCGGGCAGGAGCTTCCGACGCGTCAGATCGCCGGTCGCACCGATGATGACAAAGACGTGGGGCTCAACCTGATGTTCCGACATCTGCAGGCTCCTCCGTGTGAACGGTCAATCGTCTCTTAGCAAGATGTTGAAAAAGTCCGCCAGCCTGTCTTGTTTATTTGGTCTGTTCTCTCTGTCTGGTCTGTTTGGTCTGTCTCGTATATTTGGTTTCTCTGGGTCAAGAAACAAAACAAACCAGACAGACAGGGCTTGCCCCGGACGTGCCGGCCATCGAAGTTTTCGCGGGCCAACATAATTTTTTCGCAGCCTGCTTGCAGCGTCATCGGCTTCACCTCTCGGCGACCGTCAGACCCGCGTATCATGTCGTGTTTCATACGCGCGACGACAGGACTATTCGCGCCGTTCCGTCCCGTTGATCAATTACCTTCTGTGACACTAGGTAAAGGGTGCGGAACGGCTGCTCGCTCTTCGATCCACTGGTAGAGCACCGGCAGTACAATAAGCGTCAGGAACGTCGAACTGACGAGTCCGCCGATCACCACGACGGCCAGTGGCCGTTGAACTTCCGATCCAATCCCATGGGCAAAGGCGAGTGGCACCAATCCCAGTAACGCGACCAGCGCCGTCATCAGGACGGGGCGGAGACGCATCACGCAGCCGGACAGTACCGCCTGCTGAACGTCCATTCCCTCCTGCTGGCGAAGCGAATTCATATAGGACACCAACACAATGCCGTTCAACACGGCCACGCCGAATAGATTGATAAATCCGATCGAGGCCGGCACGCTCAGGTATTCCCCCGTCACCCATAAGGCGACAATTCCGCCGATGAGCGCAAAAGGGAGATTGAGAATGATCAATGCAGCCTGCTTGATCGAGGAGAACGATGAGAACAGGAGCACGAAGATCACGACAATGGTGAGCGGAACAATGATCCGGATGCGACCCATCGCCCGCTGCATATTCTCGAACGATCCGCCCCAGACGATCGTGTACCCGTCCGGGAGCCGGACCTCCTGGGCGATCCGCTGCTGCGCCTCAGCCACAATACTCCCGATGTCCCGTCCGTGGGTATTGAAGCTGACGGGCAGGTACCGCTGGAGTTGATCGCGGTTGATACGCCCCGGTCCCTCATGCATCCGGATGGTGCCGAGATCGCTGAGTGGAATGAAGGCCCCACTGCCGGCCGTCAGTCGAATATTCCCGATGGTCTCGATACTGTTCCGATCCTGTTCCGGAAACCGCACGACCAAATGGAACCGTCGATGCTCTTCGTACACCCGGGTCGCAACTTCTCCTCCGATCGCGATCGCGATGACCTCGCGCACATCCGAGACGTTGATGCCGTGTCGGGCGATCTTGCTCCGATCGATATCGATCGTGATGTACGGCTGGCCGAAGAGTTGCTCTACTTTTAAATCTGCAACGCCCCGAATCGTCCCAAGGACGCTGGCGATCTCATCCGCCGAGTGACGCAGCGCCTCCAGGTCAGGCCCGAAGAGCTTGACGGTCGCCTCCGTACGCACCCCCGAAACCAATTCGTCCACCCGTTGCTGGATCGGCTGGCTGATCAGAAAGTTGGCTCCCGGCACCTGTGCCAGCCGCTCACGGATTCGCTCTTTCAACTCCGGCATAGTGGAGGCCGTTGTCCACGTCTCAATCGGATGCAAAGACGCGACGGAATCGCTTTCGTTCGGCTCTTGCGGGTCGTTCCCCAATTCCGTACGTCCGAGCTTGGACACCATCATCTTCACTTCGGGAAACTCCAGCACCGCCAGCTGCACCTCACGTTCGATCTTGATCGATTGCTCCAAAGAAATGCTCGGCAAGCGGATCGTGAGGGGAGCCAGCGAGCCTTCATTTAGAATGGGAACAAACTCCCCCCCCAAAAATGGAAAGAGCGCAATACTTCCTGCCAGCGCGAGTACGGTGGCGGTCAGTACCACTATCCGATGTCCTAACGCCCAGCGCAGTAGGGGAAGATAGGCGCGCTTGGCCCAACGGAGCACCAAAGGATCGGGGTCGTTGTGCCCTGCCCGCAGAGTCAGATTACACAAGACCGGCGACAACGTGACCGACAGAATGAGCGACACCATCAGGGCAATCATAATGGTATAGGCCATCGGCTTGAACATTTTGCCTTCCATGCCTTGGAAAGAGAGGATGGGCATAAAGACGATGATGATGATCAGAATGCCGAAGACCACGGGCCGGGCGACCTCCCGAGCCGCATTGAGGATGAGGGCCTGTCGAGGCAGGCCCTGGTGACGGGGATCCGACAGATGCCGGTGGATGTTTTCCACCACCACCACAGAGGCGTCGACCATCATGCCGATGG
>JBKJZK010000326.1:0-2220 GCA_046715215.1 Nitrospiraceae bacterium | reverse complement strand
TTGTTGTTGAGACCCGATCACGACGAAACAGGTCACAGCGCCGCATGAGGCTTGTGCCTGCTGAATGCCGGGCCAGGAGAGAAAGACGAGTGCAAGACTGAGAATGAATCCGAGTATGAACCGATTTGCTGCCATGATGCTGCGGGTCATTTCTCTCTATAAGAATCACCTTTGCCCGCCTGTCCTGCAACCCACTCTGTGGATCGCGTGAGAGACGGAATGCGGCCCTGCTGCGAGCCTATGAGCAACGGAGACTACAGAGAGAAAGTTGGAGGGGCGCGGCTGGGAGAAGTCTGGCACGCCTCGATCGAAGGCTGTGCAGAATGGGGGAGCGGGATGAGAGCAATAGGAGTGAGCTCGGCCTGAAAAGTGACCACCGCACTATCGAGAACCGTTCCCGCGGCACACATCCAGGAGCAGAGCACGGTGCCATGGGTGGCCGCCTGATGATGGGCATGGTGCCCGGCATGCTCGACCGCCTGCGCCTGAGCCAATCCGCCGACGGAAAGGACACAGATCACAAGGAGGATCGACACGAATCTGAGGGCAATGTGGTTCATCAGAAGTTGACTCAGTGTGACTTGGCCAAATGCTACCGGACGCCCACTAGACCTGTCAAGCCGGCTATTTGACACTAGCAGGATGCTGAAAAAGTCCGACAGCCTGTCCATTTGGTCTATTGGGTCTGTCTGGTTTGTTTGGTTGCATGTGCCATTTGTATCCTCTCCTCAACACTGACTATGGACGCCAGAATGCCTCCCAATCCTCTTGCCGAATTTGGAGCGCTCGAAGCACATCTACCGGAAGACCAGTGGACATCTGAGCTTGAGATTCATAACCCACAATTTGTTTATGCAAAATGAACGCCATTGCTTTTAAATGCTGAAGGCTCAGCCGAATAGTGGCAACGCGTTCAATTGGTGGCGGAGAACCTGGCGCTACTGGATTGGCTCCGGAGACTTGAAAATTAAGCGTGCACCCAAGTGGGCCAAGGTTGAGCTGAAATTGGTCGGCATATACATCTGTAGCTTCCGTCATATCTTCTCCTTGGAATTGGGTTGATCTAGCTGAGCGATATTAGCCCTCAGTCAAGGAGTTGGTCAATCGGTTCAACCTTTACCAGTACTGGCCTCTGCTTATTATAGGATTCATGGGAAGGATGCTGTATACTCCACCGAGTAATTTCGGAGGCATCGGCGTTCGTTCCGAACGACAGTATCATGGTCACGCAACTACTCAACCAGATCTTCGGCAGCAAAAACGATCGTGAAATCAAGGCACTCCGCCCGATTGTGGAGCAGATCAATAGTCTGGAATCCGGCCTGACTCCGATCTCCGATCACGCCCTCGCGGACAAGACCCAGGAGTTCAAGAAGCGCCTTGAGGCCGGGGAGACCCTGGAGGACATCCTGCCTGAGGCCTTCGCGGTCTGTCGCGAAATGTCCCGCCGCAAGCTGAACATGCGCCATTTCGATGTGCAGTTGATCGGCGGCATCATTCTCCATCGAGGCCGCATCGCTGAAATGAAGACCGGCGAAGGGAAAACCCTGGTGGCTACGCTGCCGGTCTATCTGAATGCGCTCGAAGGAAAAGGCGTGAACCTCATCACCGTGAACGACTACCTCGCCAAGCGCGATGCGCAGTGGATGAGCGTGCTCTACCACGCGCTGGGACTTTCGGTGGGCATCATTCAACATGATGCCTCCTTTTTCTTCGATCCGTCCTATGACGCCTCCGACAAGCGGCTCCAATCTCTCCGCCCCTGCACGCGACCTGAAGCCTATCGTGCCGACATCACCTACGGCACCAACAACGAATACGGGTTCGATTACCTCCGCGACAATCTGGTCGTCACCGATTTGGCCCAGTGCGTGCAGCGCGAGTTGAACTTCGCCATCGTGGACGAAGTCGACAGTATCCTCATCGACGAGGCCCGCACGCCTTTGATTATCTCCGGTCCGACGGATGAAACGACCGATCTCTACTATCGCATCAATGCGATCATCCCGCAGCTGAAACCGGAGCACGACTACACGATCGAGGAAAAAACGAAGACCGCGTCGTTGACCGAGGAAGGCAACGTCCGGGTCGAAAAATTGCTCGGCGTGGACAATCTCTACGATCCCGACCATATGGAACTCGTCCACCACGTCGTCAAGGCGCTCCAGGCCTATGCCCTCTACAAACGGGATGTGGACTATGTCGTGAAAGAGGGCGAAG
>JBKJZK010000325.1:0-6260 GCA_046715215.1 Nitrospiraceae bacterium | reverse complement strand
CTTGCAGTGACCAGCGAAGAACTACGCACGATTGCCGGATTGAGCATCGTCGTCATTGGTGCGATTGTGGTTTTCTCGAAAGAACTGTACTTTATCGCATTCGACCAAGAAATGGCGGAAGCCTCCGGAGTGCCGGCCCGGCGCATATTTTTTCTCCTGCTGACCCTGGTCGCGCTCACGGTGGTGATATCACTCAAGACCGTCGGCGCGATCCTTGTCTTCGCGATGATCCTGATTCCAGCTTCCACCGCCTACCAACTGACGCATAGTCTCTCGACGCTGACCTGGTATTCGGTCCTCATCGGAATCACCTGCTCAGTCGGGGGAGTACTCATCTCCTCTTACTGGGATGTCCCCTCCGGTCCTGCCATTGTGCTGCTCGCCACGCTGTTCTTTTTTGCCTCGGTGCTCCTTTCCCCCAAGAGACAGGGGCGCACCCTTGCAAGCAGCTAAGAGGTTGCGAAAAAACTATGTAGACACACCAGAATGAAGATGGTCGGCACGTGTGACACAACAGAAGAATATTTTCGCAGGATGCTCAAAAAGCCCGTTCAGCAAGGCCGCACCGAGCGAAGAGGCGAGGAGGTACCGACCGCACTTCGTGTGGACCGTTCGCCCGTAAAATGGGTCTTGGCGAACGGATAAGCCCCTCAGGTGCGTCCGACCTCCGAGGGATTCCTCCTCCACGTTGAGTCTCTGAACGATCCGAGAGCGACGCATGGGGAAAGGCGCGTCCTTGGGCAAAGAGGCTGTCTCGACAGCCTCAGGGCGGGTGGGTGAAGTAGCCGCCGGGGTAGGGCGGGTGAGAAGAGCGACTTTTTCAGCATCCTGCTAAGAGAGACACTGGATTTCCATCGTCTGATTCATCTCAGTCCTTAGCCCGCAAAATTCACGAAGGCTTCTACTGCAACCTCCGATGTTTGGGCGAGAGGTACGGGGCCAAGGGCTAGGGGCGACCAGAAGTAATGTGTTTCCTCTCGCCTCGCGCCACTTATTCCTCGCCTGGCTGCCATGCGTTTCGTCACGAACCTTCGTGAATAATGTGGGTTAGGCATTTGGTAGGGAACAGGGCGGAACCCACTGTAGGCAAGAGACTACAGCACTGTGGCATTGGAGAGTCCTGTGAGATGGCGGTAGGGACCATCGAGAGGCAGCCTGTTTCGCCGAGATAATGTCTCCTTCCCGAACTACGTTCCTGCGTGACGCTATACGGCACTGAACTTGCTTACCCTGATGTGCCGCGTCGTGATCGTAGTTCTGTTACATCATAGGAGGATCGTTATTATATGGGTATCGTCATAACCAGGTTGATACTTGTGAGTACAATGTTGTTTGCTATCTCAGGCCTCGCGGAGACTTCCTCCTACGCGGCAGAGGAATTCAAAGCTGAAACAGGAGGGATTGAGCCTGGCAAAGTTGTGCTCGGCATGCGCGCAGGATTTGCGCCATTGACGCAATCACTCACTGATGAGTTTCCAAGTTCAACGGGCGTCGCTTCCCTCGTGAACTTTCAAGCCATGTATGGCCTCAACAAGTGGCTCTTGGTCGGCATGATGTTGGAGTGGGAACGCCATGGAGTTAGTGTGGAGCGGCCGTCGATCGATCTTGGGCATCAAGACACAGTCTCTGTGCTCCCGACCGTTGAAGTCCGTCCCGTTCGGTTTGGCCCGATCATTCCCTATGCAAATATGAGCTTCGGCGTCAACGTCAACAGCTTTGGGGAAAGCAGTGCGATTAGTGGAACTACCATTTCACCCAGCAACACCTTCGCCTGGCGACTTGGCTGGGGCGCCGACTACATGCTCACCAAACAGTTCGCGCTGAACACAGAAATGGCCTACAAGCGCAACGATGGTCACGCCACGATCGACGGGGAACGCGTGAACGATTGGAACGCCTCGTCCTTCGGCTTCCTCTTCGGGGCCAAACTCTTCTTTTAATTTCTGAATGTTCGAGGGAGATCTGGCATGGGCCCCCTCTCCTCAAGGGGGTCCATGCCAGATGCGCTATATGCATAGAATCAACGGATCTCCGACTCAAAGACAATACGCTATTCATGTCGGCCTTGTTTTGATCGGCTCCACACCATCCCAGTCTGTTCCTTCGAACTAAAGCCAAGTTTTTCGTAAAAGCTCGGCATGCGGGTGCAGAGCCAGAAGAGTTCGACTTTTTTGAGGCGAGGGTGGTTCAAGATGCGCTGGACGATATCGGTGCCGACGCCCTGGCCCTGGTAGGCCTTGTCGACGATGATATCCCAGATGGTCGCCCGGTAGACATAGTCCGTTAATACCCGTCCAAATCCGATCAGCACTTCACCGTCCCAGGCCATCACGGCCACATCGGTGTGGCGCAACATCTCACGTGCGTCTGCAAGGGTCCGTCCTTTGGCCCAAGGCGCTTGCTGGTAGAGGCGGACGAGCTTGGCTGGGTCGAGGTCCTTCTTCTCAGCGAAGGTGATGGCGGGCTTGAGGGTTGGGGGCATCTTGTACTAGATTATCTCCAGCAACAGTAACCAAAATCACGCGGAGTGTACGAGGAACATCATGACAACGCAAGTCCGAACCTGCCCTAAGTGCGCGCAGCTGATGTGGCTGAAAGAAGACCAGTATGAAAGGCTGGATGAGGATACCATCCGCGGAAAGTGTCCTCAATGCGGATCGACGGTTCGCTTCAACCTCGTATCACAAGGCGAAAACGCCGCCGGCCCCAAAATGGGACATTGACCGCCTCGCGAAGTGAAAAGTTCTGAGTTATGGGTTCTGAGTTCTGAGTTAGTACGGAAACTCATCACTCAACACTCAGAACTCAAAACATCGGCCTCACATTCCCCGTCCTGCGCCGTCCAGTTCAGGCTTGTTACCGGGTAGAATCTTATTCAGCGTGGATCGATACTCGCCTGTGCGCTTCTCGTCGATCCGTCCAATGTCGATTTCTTTATCTCGCTGCATCCGTTCCAGATGATCGAGCACAGAGAGGAGCGGTTGAACGGAGCCGAGCAATCGACCTACCTCGAAGGCTTCCAGGGATTCCACAAATAATTCGTTCAGGCCTTTATAGGGAGTCCCGGCGCTCTGGCCCCGGAACCGGGAGACGATTTCCTCATATTCCTCGACCGCCTCAAACGTGGGCTTCACACCGGTCGGCATCGCCGACAGGTGAACAATCGGCGGCAATTTGGCCGCATACATCTTCAGCTGAGCAACCAATCCACCCATCGCGTCCAGCACATCGGCAGTCTGCATGAACTCATCCTTCGAGTCGGTATGGCTTACGCCAAGCTGAGTGGCCTATCAAGATTTGCGGGCACCGTGAGGAGGCGTGAGGCCATCGAGGGCCTGAACCACCTGCTCCATATCGGACGGGAAGGGCTTTGTATACTCCTGAAACTCACCGGTCGAAGGGTGATGGAAACCGAGGGTCCTCGCATGCAACATCACGCGAGAAATTTCGACGCCTTCTACTGTACAGACTTTCTTCCCTCCATAGGTCTGATCTCCCAGAACTGGATGGCCCAGGGATGCCAGATGGACGCGGAGCTGATGAGTCCGGCCTGTGCGTGGGTACAAAAGAACATGGGACGCCAGTTTGCCGAAGCGATGGTCGACCTTATACTCTGTTACGGATTCCTTGGGTCGCGCCGTATGGGCAGAGAACTTTTTCCGTTCCTTCCGGTCGCGGCCAATCGCCAGCTCAATCAACCCATGTCCTTTTTTCGGCACGCCTGAGATCAGAGCCTCGTACACCCGCGTGATCGTGTGATGTTTGAATTGAGCCGAAAGGGCACGATGGGCTTCGTCTGTCTTGGCGATCACCATCACGCCGGAGGTATCCTTGTCCAGCCGATGAACCAGCCCTGGCCGTTCTTTCCCGCCAATCGTCGACACCGTGCCGCCGGAGGTCTGAAAATGATGGAGGAGGGCATTCACCAGAGTACCGGCCCAATGGCCCGGCGCAGGATGGACCACCAAGCCGGATGGCTTATTTAATAGCAGCAACACGTCGTCCTCGTGAAGAATCTCAAGTGGAATCGGCTCGCCTTTGAGTTCCAGCGGCTCCGCTTTCGGAATGTCAAAGGCGATCGTGTCGCCGGGCTTGATCTTTTGACTGGGCTTGACGGCCTGACCATTGATTCGCACACGCCCTTGCCCGATCAACCGTTGCAAGGCTGACCGCGATAACTTGGGCTCACGATTGACCAGAAAGATATCCAGCCGTTTTGGCAGCTCACCGGCTGTCACGACAAACTCGGTCACCATAGACGAATCGCCCTCACTAGCCCGGACTATTCATGATTATCTCGTCCGATCTCTCGCCCGGCGGGACTTTTCTCGTTCGGCCTCCTAACAGGATGCTGAAAAAGTCTGCCAGCACGAAGAAGGTTGAGGTTCAGGCTAAGGCTGAAATGAAGAAAGTTAGGGGTTTGCTCAACCTTGACCTCGACCTCAGCCTGCTGGACTTGCTGCGGCCTTACGTGCGAGAAGCCCCGGCGGGCTTCGGTCTTGAACGCCTCGCGACGGCATTCACAAATAGTCCGGGCTAATGCGTTCAGGTCACGCTACTGTACCGTGAGGCTTAATTGCAATCGTGAAGCCTACCTAGCGGTCTACCGATCCGATTGCCTCTTTATTCGATTCGGACTAAGCTGACAACGCGAGACTGGTCCGACGTCGAACAAGGAGATAACATCATGCGATGGGCAGTCAGCCTTATGGTGGTGCCCGTGATGATACTTTCCTCGTTTACGATGGGGGCGCGCGCAGCAGACCTGCCAGGTATTCCTCCGGAAACGGTCACCGATTACATCCATGCCGTCATTGAAGCCGACCGCACCTTCTACACCATTCATGTCGTCGAGCGCATGCAGAAGCAGGGCGGATCCCCAGCAGCGGAGAATTGGCGCGCGGAGAAGAAGACCATGCCGTTACCAGCTCAGTTCCTCGCAGAAGCGAGCGACCTGTCCGCGAGAACTGGAACGAAGGTCCGCTACCGATTGATCAGTCTGTGGCCGATCAATCCGCACAATGGTCCGGACGGTGAGCCGGAAAAGCAGGGGCTAGAAGCTGTGCGTGAACATCCGGAACGGTCTGCCACCAGTACGGTCAAGATTGGCGATCAAACCTATTTCAAGGCCATTTACGCGGACCGCGCCGTCAGCCAATCCTGCGTAGGCTGTCACAACGCCCATCCGCGCAGCCCCAAAAAGAACTTTAAAATGGATGACGTCATGGGCGGTCTGGTGATCGAGATTCCGATGGAGAAATAGCAGGGACATCTCATCCCTACATCCTACCCACGGGTCTCGCTTGACCGTTTTAAGAAGTCCGCTAACTCGCTGGCATGCTGCTCCGTCGTTTGCAGGATGTCGAGTAACAACTGTCGCGTGACCAGATCTTTGTCCCCAATCTCTCGAATGAGCGCGCTGTACGCCTCAACTTGTCGGCGTTCGAGCATGAGATTTTCGCCCACCATTTCGACGAGTGTCGTTCCTTGCTCAGGGTGGACACCGATAGACGCGGCTTTCCCCGCGAGCTCCTGAAGATCAAAAACGGGAACGCCGCCTAATTGCTGAATGCGATTGGCCAGTGTATCGGCATGCTGTAATTCCTGTAGTGCATGCGCCTCGAACTCGGTCTTCAGGCCAGGGGATAAGAGCGAGACCGCCATATACGCATGTTGTTTGTATTGCAGGTAGCTGGTGATCTCGGTTGAGCGTAAGCGGTTTAACGCGCTCACGATTGTGTGCGGATCGGCGAGATATTGCTTAGTGACCGCCCCCTCCTTGATGGCTTCTCCGATCCCATTCTCACTAAAGCCGGTTGGTTGCTTGGGTTTCTTCTTTTTCATAACCTTCTCCTGGATGGTTGTGTGGGTCATTCTATGAATTTCGCTATGAGAAATAGGGATGGAGCTATGCCTAGTCCCGTATAGAAGCCGAACCTCGCGCGCGACGGGAGCCGTTGGGTGCAGCGGATCCGACAGACCGTGGACGCGGCGCGCCATTCTGATCAGGTGGGTGGCTGACCGTCGGCGCGGCGCTATTCGGACTCGATGCGAGCTGCGGCCGATCGGTCAGCGACAGAAATTCGCCAAAACGTAGAATGTTTTTCTGCCCGTGATGCACCCACTGCTGTCTGCACCGATACCCGTTCTGCGCGTCACGACCCAGCGACAGCTCACTCATCGCGCTTAAGCGTCGTGGTATGCCCCTTGTCGGTGATGTAGGCTTTGACCGTATCTCCCACCACGACCTTATCCAGTTT
>JBKJZK010000324.1:0-2207 GCA_046715215.1 Nitrospiraceae bacterium | reverse complement strand
CGGCCGGTAGAATTTCCGTCAGAGGGGTATCACGGGGCCTACATCACTGCCGTGGCCGAGCGAGTGAAGCAACAGCTCGGGCCCGAGCTGACCGGACGTCCGGCCACAGAGGTTGAGGAGCGCTGTCGAACGTTCGCCTATCAGGAACTGCTGAGCCTGATACGCGAGGACCTCAAATCCTTCGGGATCGAGTTCGAGTCGTGGTTCAGCGAGGCAGCTCTCGTGAATTCAGGAGCCGTCCAGCGGGACTTAGATGAGTTGAGGTTGCAACATTTCCTGTTTGAGCAGGAAGGCGCCTGGTGGTTCCGATCCTCGGCGTTCGGTGACGAGAAGGATCGTGTCGTCAAGAAACAAGACGGTGAATACACCTACCTGGCTTCCGATATCGCCTATCACCGCGACAAGCTGCAACGTGGCTATGATCTCTTGATCGACGTCTGGGGTGCGGATCACCATGGCTACATTCCTCGCATGCAAGCGGTTGTGCAGGCCTATGGGTATCCGAAAGATCGCCTCCAGGTCGTGCTGGTCCAGATGGTGAATTTGTTGCGCGGCGGGAAAAAAGTGGAAATGTCGAAGCGGGCCGGCGAGTTCATCACGATGCGGGAAGTCATCGATGAAGTCGGGGCCGATGCGGCCAAGTTCTTTTTTTTGATGCGTGATTCCGACTCGCATCTGGACTTTGATTTGGAACTGGCCAAGCAACGATCATCCGATAATCCCGTGTACTATGTGCAATATGCCCATGCCAGGATCGCCAGCCTCTGGCGCGTCGCGGCCGCGCGAGGCATCGCTTGTCCCCTGCCGAGCGAGACGGATTTGACGATAGTGACGGACCCGGATGAATTGGGGTTGATTCGCAAGCTCTCTGCCTACCCCGCGGTCCTGCAGGGAAGTGCGATGGCGTGCGAGCCTCACCGGATGACCTATTACCTCCAGCAATTGGCCGGGCTGCTGCATACGTTTTATAACAAGCACAGGATTCTGCCTCCCGCTGCGGATCGAGATCTCTTGGCGGTCACGCCGGATGGATTGGTCTCAGGCGAGGGGCTGCAGAAAGAAGGGCTGACCCCCGAGCGGACTGCGGCGAGATTGGCGCTGATGAGCGGGATCCAGCAAGTCTTGAAGAATGGACTCGGCGTACTTGGGATTTCCGCACCGGAGAAGATGTAGCCGTCAAGAGGGGCTGTGGAATTTTCAGTACAACAGGCTGATTGTCAGACGGGCGCGCGGTTGGGGAGGCTCAGCACAGCCCATGGCGAGATCGACACGCCGGCCTTCATGCCGGTCGGCACATCGGGGCCGGTGAAGGGGATTGATCCAGCCGACTTAGCGCAGCTCGGCTTTCGCCTCATGCTGAACAACGCCTACCACCTTTATCTTCGGCCTGGATACAAGATTATAGCTGAGATGGGTGGATTGCATCGGTTCACCGGGTGGCCGGGAGCCATCTTGACGGACAGCGGTGGATTTCAGATTTTCAGCCTCGCCAAATTGTGCAAGGTGACGGACGAGGGCGTGAGCTTTCAGTCGCATCTCGATGGGTCCACACATTTCATCACACCGGAGACCGCCATTGAGATCGAAGAGGCGTTGGGGGCCGATATCATGATGGCGTTCGATCACTGTGTGGCCTTGCCGGCTGAGCGAGAAGTCGTGTGCGATGCCGTGCGACGGACCACTCTCTGGGCGCAACGCTGTCAGGCCAGTCGGCGTCGCACGGATCAAGCCCTGTTTGGGATTGTGCAAGGCGGCTTGGATGCAGATCTCCGCGTGACTTCAGCGCGTGACCTCGTCGGGCTTGGCTTCGAGGGCTACGCGGTCGGTGGGCTCTCGGTGGGAGAGTCGAAGGCAGAGATGTATGCCATGCTGGATGTGACCGTGCCGGAGCTGCCGGCTTCGAAGCCGCGGTATTTGATGGGTGTGGGGATGCCGGAGGATTTGATCGAAGGTGCGGCGCGCGGGATCGACCTTTTCGATTGCGTGGTGCCATCGCGGCATGGACGGACCGGTTCGCTCTTTACGAGTGTTGGGCGAGTGGTGATCAAGCAAGCGCGGTATATTCGGGATGAACAGCCGATCGATCCAGCCTGCGGCTGTCCGGTCTGCGCGCGCTACTCGCGGGCCTATCTGCATCACCTCTTTCAGGTGAAGGAGATGCTGTCGTCGAGACTGAATACGATCCACAATCTCTGGTATTTTGCCGA
>JBKJZK010000323.1:0-2877 GCA_046715215.1 Nitrospiraceae bacterium | reverse complement strand
TCACGATCAGAGAGAAGATTCCTCGATAGCCCTGTTGCTCCATCACTCGGTTACAGAGGTGCTGCACCGCGATTGCGCAGAGCGACGCTTTCGGCGATGGCTTCCATACCACTGTATCTCCAGCAATCGCCGCCAGGAACGCATTCCAGGCCCACACCGCGACGGGAAAATTAAAGGCGGTAATCACCCCGACAGGTCCGAGCGGATGCCATTGCTCCGACATCCGATGCTGCGTCCGCTCGGAATGCATCGTCATTCCATACAACATGCGCGACTGACCCACGGCAAAGTCCGCCATATCGATCATTTCCTGAACTTCGCCGTCCCCCTCCGCTTTAATCTTGCCGACTTCGAGCGACACCAGCGAGCCGAGCAGGTCCTTATGCTCCCGCAATGCGGCGCCGATCAACCGGACGAGTTCTCCCCGTTTGGGAGCTGGGACGAGCCTCCATTGCTGAAACGCCGAGATGGACTCCCCCACGATGTGTTCATAATCATCGCCTGAACAGGGTCGAATTTGCGCAATCGGCTCGCCGGTCGCCGGATTCACGGATTCCAGCAGCGATGTGCTCTCGCCTGAGGTCCACCATTGGGTCCCGGTGCTGCCACCGGCGTTGATGGCGCTCAAGCCCAATCCCTTTAGGATTTCCGCAGTAGACTTCATCGGTAGCAGGCTCCAAACCGATTCTTGAGCACGTCTTGTAACGGAAACGACTCCTGGGTCACGAATCCCCTGTACTGTTCAGGCGCCGCGAGCACGAGATCGGCTACGGCACAGAGGCTCGAGGCGGTCGTCACTTGAATGGCGGACCACAGTTTCCCTTTAATGCATTGGGGATAGATCTTCTTCACGTAGTTCTCCTCGAACAAGGCGCCTTCCCGCATCCCCATGACGGAGGCATAGATCAGCACGACATCTTGCAGTGTCTGGGGAATCGCCTGTTCGAGGATTCGTTTGAGCGTCTCACGATCCTCATTCAGTTTGAGATCTTTCATCAAGAGGTGAATTTTTTCGCAATGGCCTGGATAGCGCAGCGTCTTGTAGTTCATGGTCCGGACTTTCCCTGCATAGGTATCGGCCAACGTTCCCAACCCTCCGGAGGTGTTGAACGCTTCGTACAGGAGTCCATCCACCTCGATCGTCTCATACCCTTCGAGGGGCAGGAGAGGCACCTTCTCACCCCCCTCGATTCCGTAACAGATGTTGCCATACTCGTTGATCAGCCCATCGGTGGACCAGGTCAGCGAATACTTGAGGGCATTACTGGGATGGACCGGCAAGGCTCCGACCCGCATTTTGACCGTATCCACAGTATCGAAATGGGTGATCAAGTCGTGCGCCGCAATGCTGATGAAGCCGGGGGCCAGACCGCATTGCGGCACGAAGGCTTGCGGTGAGTCGGTGCTCAGGACTTTGACCTGATTGGTGACCTCGACATCCTCCGTCAGGTCGAAATAGTGAAGCCGGTGTTCCCGGGCCAATCCAGCTACAACGGTGTTGCAGAAATACGGAAGGCTCGACAAGACCGCATCGAATCGATGCGCCGTCAAGTACGCGCTGATGGCGTCGGGATGCCGAATGTCGAGGAGCAGGGGGGTCACTCGCGAGAGACCGAGGTCCTCGACGAATCGCTTGCAGGCGTCGAGGCTGATATCACCAAGACTGACCTCGTAGTCCCCGCTTTCTGATAAGAGGCAGGCAACCAGGGATCCGATCTTTCCAGCACCCAGGACCAGTACGCGATGCATGGGGAGGCCCTCACATGCGATCAGTATACTCCCGCCCTAGCAGGCTCTGGAAAACTTTTTTGCATACTAGCCTGCATTATGCATGAAGCTTCTGCTGTAAGCGCGGATACGCGGCTGCGACGAACCTTCATGAATAATGCGGGCTAGAACCTATCCGACATTGACCTTTCTACTGCGGCGAACGATCCTCGACCATCTGCGTCGTGCTCGGCCCGGTTCCAAGAACCGAGAAACGTGAGGCGTGAAACGAGGGTCAGCCTCGGGCCTGCGGCCTCGCATCTGGTCGCACCTCCTTCGCCTCGTCACGAAGGCAATGTCGGACAGGCTCCTAGAGCTTCGATGGTCTGCAGCGAGCGAAGTAGGATGAGGTCGAGTTCAAGGTTGAGCGAAAAACAGAATTTCTTCATCTCAGCCTTAGCCTGAGCCTTCACCTTCCTGAAAGCTGGAGGACTTTTTTCAGCATCCTCCTAGGCCACCAATGAACATCTCGTTGTCGGCGAAGGTTTTCCCCGCAGTATGAGAAACCAGCATCGACGAGAGGGATCAAGACCCGGTCACGCCGGGAAGTGCCTGGACATTCCGATAAGGGCAGACCGGTAATGACGCCAAATTCTTGGGTGAAAAACGCTCTAAGTTGTTGATTTTACTGCGTATATCATCCGTGAAGCAGACAAGGAGTTTGTGATACGCTAACAGCCAACCAGGAGCAGCGGATATGTTGCGTATGCCCTCTCGAGTTGTGTTCCCCTTCGGCTATCAGATCTCAGTGCACCAGATTTCCGATACGGAGATGGACCGTCGAGACCCCAATGCCGATGGCATCTGGGACGACGACACCAAAACCATTTATCTTCGCAAGCGCTTACCCCTGACGAGACGGCGGTACATTCTTGCCCACGAACTTGGCCATGCCTGGCTCGACTGGCAGCATCGGCATCTGGATAACGGCAAAGCCAAAACCTAATAGGATGCTGAAAAAGTTCGCCAGCTTCGTTCTCGGTTCATCGAAATCCTCAACGGGGACCCGGCCGCCTCACCAACTCGGCGGCGCGCACAGACTTGGTGCTCCTTATTCGTCGCACCGTGCGCCCCCGAAGGTACGTCTCCGGTTTCGACTCGCCTGCGGCC
>JBKJZK010000322.1:0-6004 GCA_046715215.1 Nitrospiraceae bacterium | reverse complement strand
AACAATAGAGATTGGCACCGGGCGGAGAAAACCAGACTCTGGATAGACGCCCGCGTCCGGCGGTCTGGCTATCGGCGATGACGACCGTGCCATGCTCCACGTCTGCCTGTGCGAGGCGAACGGCTTCTCTGTTCGTTGAAGGAATGGAGTCGAACAGCTCAATGCGACGCCCCAACCATGTGGTCGACAGGATGCTGTGGATCGTGTTTCTGGTGAGTGGTGGTGAGGGTTGCACGAGTTAGCTAGCAGGATGCTGAAAGGTTGCTCTCAGAACCCGTGAAACGTGAGGCGTGAAATGTGAAACGTAGGAATGCCGAGTGTTCTTCATCCGAAACCTTTCACGAACGACCGTGTCGGCGGCGTGGTTCGAGCACCAGGCTGAGTGTCGCGCCTGGGGCTGAGTGGGTGAGGGCTCCGATGGAGATGCGATCTGGGCCGGCCGCCGCCATCGCTCGTACATTCTTCAGCGTAATTCCTCCGGACACTTCCACCAGTGCGCGGCCGTCGATGAGTTTCACTGCCTGCCTGACTCTGGCGGGAGTCATATTGTCCAGGAGAATGATGTCGGCTTTGCCATGAAGGGCGTCGTGGACTTCCGATAACGATTCCACTTCGACAATGATGGGCTTGTCTTTGGAGGCCATTGCTTGCGCTATCCGGCAGGCTGTAAGGACAGCCGGTTTCTTGTTTTTCATTAAGGCCAGATGGTTGTCTTTGATCAAGATGCCATCGCTGAGCGAAAGACGGTGATTCGTTCCTCCGCCAAGTGACACAGCCCATTTCTGAAGAGCTCTCCAGCCGGGGAGAGTCTTTCTTGTATCCATAATATTGACAGGATAGCCATGAACGGCGTGGCAAAAGCGACTGGTCAGGGTGGCGACTCCGGAGAGATGTTGGAGAAAGTTCAGGGCGACTCGTTCAGCCATTAAGATGGATCGTCCATCGCCTTCGATCCGCAATAGTACATCTCCATTTTTGGCATGCGATCCATCTCGTCGGGATGGAATAAGCTTGAGAGAGGCATCCACCGCGATGAATGTTTGAATGGCCGCTGCCATCCCTGCAACGACGAGGGGTTGTTGGGCGATGATCTTGGCGCGGGCAGGAGTAGGTTCGGAAAAGAGTGCCGCTGTCGTGATGTCGCCTTGGGCGAGGTCTTCTTCGAGTCCCATCCGGACCGCGCGTCGGATGTCAACAGCCGGCAGTGCCACCATGCTTAACCCTAATTATTCACGAAGACTTCTACTGCAACCGCCGATACGCCGCTACGACAAGCCTGACGGCGGGCGGGCTCGCCGCTCAGTCGGTCAACATACTGTTTCAAGTATGCCGTTCCTCCTTCACGGCTCCGCGCGCCCGTCTCGCCTGGCGTCTCGGCGGTTTCGTCACGAACTCTCGTGAATAATGCGGGTTAGCCTCCCAGCATCGTGCGCAGCTGCCGTTCGCTGCTGGCCAACATGGCGCGGTCACGAGAGAGTGCGCGGAGGCGGTCCTGATGGTCGGTGATCACTTCTGGCGGAGCTTTTGAGACAAAGTCCGCACTTTTCAGCTTACCATCGAGCCGCTGAGATTCCTTGTCGGTTTCTGCGATCTGTTTCACGAGGCGGTCGAGCGCTTTCTCGAGGTTCACGTCACCCTCGACGGACATGCCCACTGTGACGCCATCTGTGACGAGGCGGAGTACATTCGATGTTGGCCATCGGGAGATAGGAACGGGCGAGATCCGTCCTCGTCCGAGATGCGCGAGGTCCTGTTCGAGCGTAACCAGTGTCGCGCTCGCTGCCGGCTCCTCATGGGTCACAAAGACGCATACCTCTTGTCCCGGTGGATAGTTGAGGAGCACGCGAGCGGTCCGGATCAGACTGATGCTCTGCTCAAAAAGACGAAATGTTTCTTCTGCAGACGGCTCGTGCCAGTGGGTCTGAGGGACCGGATAGGATTGGGTGACAATGGTCTCACCCTCGTGAGGTAAGGTCTGCCAAATTTCTTCGGAAATAAAGGGCATGAAAGGATGAAGTAGTCGCAAAAACACTTCGAGCGTTTCCTGGAGCGTCCGGCGGGTTGTTGAACCTTGAGGATGCATAAGATCCTGTAGGACAGGCTTGATTAATTCAAGGTACCAATCGCAGTACTCGTGCCAGAAGAATTGGTAGAGAGCATTCGTCGCTCGATCAAACCGATAGGCTTCTAGCTCCATCGTCACAATCCTGATGGTATCGTTCAGCCTGCTTTGTATCCATAGACCGGGAAAGGACCGATCGGTCGAAGGCTGTGATTCCTGTATGCCGGCAAGGTGCATGTGGGCGAAGCGTGCGGCGTTCCAGATCTTGTTCGCAAAATTGCGATAGCCTTCGATCCGTTCCTCCGCAAGTTTAATGTCGCGCCCTGGTGCGGCCATCGATGCGAGCGTGAAGCGGAGCGCGTCGGTGCCGAACTGCTCCATCACATGCAACGGATCGATGACGTTGCCTTTCGACTTGCTCATTTTCTGCCCTTCGGCATCCCGCACCAAGGCATGGATGTACACGTCGCGGAAGGGTACATCGCCCATGAATCTCAGGCCCATCATGATCATGCGGGCGACCCAGAAAAAGAGGATGTCAAGGCCGGTGACGAGCGTTGACGTCGGATAGTACTTCTTGAGCTCAGGCGTCTGTTCGGGCCACACCATTGTAGAGAAGGGACAGAGGTCGGATGAAAACAATGTATCAAGAACATCTGGGTCTCGGACGAGATCCGTGCTCGCGCACTTAGCGCACTTCTCCGGTTTTTCTCTGGAGACAATGGGGATGGCGTTAGGTGATATATAAAGATGTTCATGTTGCCGGCCGGACGACCCCTTCACTGTAAATATTTCAGTATTGCAGGGCCGGCAGTACCAAGCTGGTATCTGATGACCCCACCAAATTTGGCGTGAGATACACCAGTCCTTAATGTCATGCATCCAGCCGAGATAATTATTCGTCCACCCTTCTGGGATAATACGAATTCGACCATCCTTCACCGCCTTGACGGCGGGTTCAGCAAGCGGCTTGATCTTGACGAACCATTGAGGAGACAAGTAAGGCTCGACGACGGTCTTGCAGCGATAACACTTCCCGATCGCCATCTTGTGGTCTTCAATTTTGACGAGAAATCCACTGTCGCGTAGAAGCAGTTCGATTTTGGGACGCGCTTTGGCCACAGGTAACTGAACAACCTCCCTGATCACAGGTTCCTCAACAGCAGCAGCTTTCAATCCCTTGAGATCAAGAAGTGCCTCATAATCGAGAATAGAGAGTCGAGGCAAGTTGTGGCGCTCACCAGCCTCAAAGTCGTTGAAGTCGTGCGCCGGGGTAATTTTCACGGCGCCGGTGCCGAACGCGAGGTCCACCAAAATCGAATCGCCCACGATTGGAATTTCACGCGTGGTCAGCGGCAAGTGAACCTTTCTACCGATGAGATGGCGATAACGTGGGTCGTCGGGATGGACTGCCACTGCCGTGTCGCCCAGCATCGTTTCAGGTCTGGTTGTCGCCACGATAAGTGCAGTAGGGGGATCGTCCACAAGAGGGTAGCGGATATGGTAGAGCTTACCTTTCACATCTTCGTGCTCGACTTCGATGTCCGACAGAGCCGTCAGACAGCGCGGGCACCAATTGATCAGTCGCTCCCCTCGATAAATCAGCCCGTCTTCATAAAGCCGCACGAAGACTTCCAAGACGGCTTTTGATAGCCCCTCATCCATTGTGAACCGCAGACGATCCCAGTCGCAGGATTCTCCGAGTTGCTTCTGTTGGCTGACGATCGTGTTTCCGGAGGCGGCTTTCCATTGCCAGACGCGCTCGATAAATCGTTCGCGTCCAAGGGACTCCCGAGAAGCGCCTTCGGCCATGAGCTGCTTTTCCACGACGTTCTGCGTGGCGATACCAGCATGATCGGTGCCTGGCAGCCAGAGAACATTGCGGCCCTGCATGCGTCGCCAGCGGATCAGGATGTCTTGTATCGAATGATTCAGCGCGTGGCCGACATGCAGTGAGCCCGTCACATTGGGTGGGGGAATCACGATGCAGTACGGTTGGCCTGGATGAGTCGGCGAGGCGTGGAAATAGCCTTGCTGGTTCCAGACCTGAGACCAACGTGCTTCGACCGCCTTGGGATCATAGGTTTTGTCTAGTTGGGGTGTGGTCATTTATTGAAGTGGCTTCGGGGAAACCATGTTGGAATCAAAAAAGTCATGGCCCGTATGTCTGCCTGTGACGAGCTCAGTCGATCGGCATTATGGGGAATAGTCCCACAAGATGCTCGAAAGTTCGTCCAGCAAGGCCGCAGCGAGTGAAGGGCCGAGGCGTACCCTCTGGGGCGCACGGTGCGACGAATAAGGAGCACCAAGTCTGTGCGCGCAGCCGAGTGGTGAGGCGGCTCGGTCCCCGTTGAGGGTCTGAACGATGAGAGAACGCTGCTGGCGGACTTTTTCAGCATCTTGTTAGAAGTGCGGGGCATCTTAGCATGCGGGTGCGTGCCTCTCAAGGCGACGAGAGGGACACACATAGCTTGAGGGGGTGTAGAGCCGTGTGTTATACAAACTCGCACAAGGCGAGGGCGAGGGGTTCGTTCCGCTTCCACTTTTTACAATTTGGAGAGACTATGGCCACAGGGCGAGAAAAAGACCGCAAGACGAGAAAGAAGCATCGGAAGAATGTCGCGCGGGTGAAGGCACTGGCGACAGCCAGTCGGAGCAAGGGTAAGAAGAGCAAGAAAGGGTAAGTCGGAGCCGAGGCGAGAATTCTACGCGGCTTGTGTGAGGCGTGTGATCTCTGCTTTGATCTGCTCTTCGACCAGATTTGGCACGAGACGCAGAACAGCCTGTTCGACCTGCGCTCGGGCTGTCGCCCGGACGAGTGCTTCGGCCATTCCAGCGGTCTGCTTGGCAGCAGCCTGTTGGATCTCTTCCTTGATGAGTCCCTCAAGCGATCCGAGTTGTTCCCGAACCATTTCAGACAGTGCGGTGCGAACGGCATTGATTTCTTCGCGGACGAATTGATCGATGCGCTCTTTGATCAGGGGGCTCGCGGTTTCGAAAACGCTGTGTCGAATGATGGGTTCGAGGAGGGACATTTCCCGTGAGAGGACCTTCGGGAGTGCCGTCATGAGCAACGGTTCAAGGACTTGTCTCAGCCGCTCTTCCGAGAGGGCGGCACCCATGTGTGGGCATACCTCTGTTTCCAAGGCTTTGGCCATGAGGGTTGCCATGTCTTTCCCCACCATCTGGGGGAGCAGGTCGGCAATCTTTTTTTCCGTCCGTTCTGACATGGAGTGAAGGAGTTGACCGAAGAGGCCCTTCATCGCTTCTTCCGGTTCGGTTGTCGAGGCCAGCGCTGCTGTGGTGGTGGTCACGGGGGAGTCTTTTGGTTGGGGGTGGGGTGCGATCGCCTGTTCCTCTTCTTTTTCGGTCAGGCTGTCATCGTTGAAGGCATCATCAGAGTCCGTCGCACTTGAGACCGGAGGCCAGGAGCGAGATTTCTTCTTTGTTCCGTTCGTCATGGTTGCCTGCTGTGCTTCCAAATCCTTGATCACATCGATTAGGTTTTCGGACTGAAATGGTTTGTTGAGAAAGGCCTTCACCCCCAGCGAACGCAAGTGGGTTTCATCCACACGATCCGACGGGCTGGTCAGGGAGACAATATAGGTGTCTGCCAGGTTATCCAGCTTGTGGACTTCTTTGCAGAACCCTGAAAAGGTCATGTTCTCCAAATGATAATCTGCGATGATGAGATTCGGGCTCATCCGGCGTGCCGCTTCCAAGGCCGCGGGGCCATCCTGGAATCCCACGACATCACACCCTTCCGGTTTCGAGATTTGCTCGACCAGCCGGCGGACTGCGGGACTACTGTCGATGACAAAGATGGTTGAAGCCACCTAACCCTCCAATGTTATTGAACTATATCGAAGCTAGCAGTGGGGGTATTCTTTGTCAAGAAATCGCACTATAGGTGCTTGTTTTGACTTCGGATTTTTGAACCGA
>JBKJZK010000321.1:0-4392 GCA_046715215.1 Nitrospiraceae bacterium | reverse complement strand
TTTAATTCCGCTACTACTCCCAAAGCGTAGGGCAAGGGCAAAGAAAACCTAAGAAGAGAGTGGCGCTGCCGTCTCCATAATTCGCCGTCATTCTCAGTGTTCGGCGACATTGCGGTGATTGTCTCAGCGCGCAGTACGCTACGTCTGGTTGATCCAGATGCCGCCGAGTAATGACCGAATCGCTCGACATGGATAATGCGATGTGGGTGGGATGATGTTTGGGGCGGGAGTTGTTGTCTCACGCTGGCAACTCGCTCAGCCGCCTCTTGAGAAATCGCCGCTCAGGCTCCTGCTGCGTGAGATTCAGAGCTCGTTCATAGGAGGCTCGGGCATCGGCTGTTTGCCCGAGCCGACGGCAGAGATCCGCCCGTGCCGCGTGCGCAAGGTGATAATTCTCCAGTTTGCCCCGCGCCAGAACGGCATCGACAAGGGTGAGACCCGCTGCCGGGCCGTCGCGCATAGCCACTGCAACTGCCCGATTCAGTTCGACCACTGGTGAGGGATGGGCCTGAAGCAGCAGGTCGTAGAGTGAAACGATCTGAGCCCAGCCCGTGGCGCTGGCGCTGGGCGCCTGGGCGTGAATCGCCGCGATGGCCGCTTGGAGCTGGTACAGTCCGATACGACGCAACGACAGCGCCCTTTCCACCAGCAAGACTCCTTCCGTGATCTGATCCCGGTTCCACAGTGCGCGGTCCTGATTTTCCAAAAGTATCAGATCACCGGTCGGCGACGTACGCGCGGCACGCCGCGAGTCGTGAAGCAGCATGAGCGCCAAGAGTCCCATCGCCTCGGGCTCAGGGAGCAACTCAATCAGCAATCGCTCCAAGCGAATGGCCTCGCCTGAGAGATCATGCCGTGTGAGCGAGTCCCCGGAAGAGGCCGAGTAACCCTCGTTAAACGTGAGGTAAACCACCCGGAGCACAGCGTCCAGCCGGTCCGGCAGCTCTTTTTCCGATGGCACTTCATAGGGAATGCGGGCTTCGCGGATCTTCGCCTTGGCACGCACGATCCGCTGCGCGACCGTGGCCGGCTTCGTGAGGAAGGCGCGCGCGATCTCCTCGGTCGTGAGGCCACAGACTTCGCGGAGCGTCATCGCGACTTGCGCCTCCGGAGATAGGGCGGGATGACAACAAATAAAGATCAGCCGCAGGCGATCGTCCTCGACGTGCTCGTCGTCCCCTGCCGCTGGCTCACTGGTACTGGTTTCGATCTGTTTGGCGAGTTCCGTCAATGACGCGTCGAACCGGGCGCGCCGCCGCATGCCGTCGATCGCCTTGAAGCGGCCGGTCGAGACGAGCCAGGCCCGCGGATTGGCCGGTACGCCATCCCGCGCCCATTGTTCCACAGCGACGGCAAACGCATCATGTAGCGCCTCCTCGGCAGTCTCAAAGTCGCCCAGCAGGCGGATCAACGTTGCGAGCACCTGGCGCGATTCCGAACGGTAGACGGCATCCACCACCTCACGCACGTCTTTGACCTCGTCCTCGCTCATCAGCCCTGAGCCTCCCCGTTAAGTACGTGGCAAAGGTCGAGGAAGGACCCTTCATCCATAGCTAAGACTAGGAAGCGAGTAGACGACACTCCAAGCCAGAGCACGACACGCGGGAGAGAGATGGACTTCAGCGACTTGGCGTTTTCCGGTCTCAGCTGTTTCATGGTCGGTCCAAAAGTCCGTCGTGAGATTAAAGACCTCATCTATTAGCCCGCATGATTCATGACGGTTCGTCGCGAAATCGCCCGAAAATGCGTTCCTCGTGAAGCGTATCTCGCTGAACAATTGACGATTGATCCATTTCATCATTGAATCAATGGTCCGATGAAACAAATCCGCGATTGCAGCAGAAACGTTCATGGATAATGCGGGCCAAATCAAGGCGAGCAATTTTATTACAACTTATTGGGGATCCGTTCGGCGTAGCCGACCAGTTCCATATAGCCCTGTCCGTGAATTGGCTTCCCTTGTGCCGTTCCCTTTGCCTCGATGGCGCCTTCCCAATAGGTCACTTGTGTGCTGCGTTTGGGGGAGAGTTCTTGATCGGCCATCCGAGGAACGAGTTCCAGCGAGAGTTGTAGCGACGGAATGGTCAGGCGCCAACGCTGCGGATAGCGTGCGTGGCTGGTCTGGCTGGTCCAGTAACTCGTTGCTTCCAGGGTGAAGTCTCCGATCGAAAGATGGCGCCCACGTCCGTCTCGGTCGATTAACGTGCCGCTTGAGGCCGGATGGGCCGATCCGTCTGTCCGGCGGAGTTGATAGAGCATGACTTCCCTCTGGTCGTCGAGTTGCAGGCTAAACCAGTCCCATCCGACCAAATCCTTGTCGAGATCGGCGGACCCGAACTCATGGTCCATCCAACTTGTGCCGGTCACGTCGAACGATTCGTTCCCGATCGTGAGCCTGCCGGTTGTGGCCAGTCTGGTGAAGGAATAGTAATGGGAGGCTTGTCCCACGGCCGAGCCTTTGCGGCTGATCCCGTCGGTCCCATGTACGACAAGTGGTTTCTCCGACGAGACCGTGAGTTGGATGGCCATGTCGCCATCCGCTGCTTGGAGGGTCTGTGTGGCAGGAGCGGCCGATGGCGATTCGGCGCTCCAACGATCGATCCAGACGTGGAGCCGATCGTGTGCCGCGCCGGCCTTGCCCAAACCGGCCCGGCTCATTTTGTCCGTATAGTGAAACCGACCCTTGCTGAGATCGCTCACGGCGAAATGGGCCAGGTACAGGTGCGTGACGGCCCACTGCGACGGCAGGGTCTTCGTCTGATCACGCGGCATGCCACGGCGGAAGAAAGTGAGTTCATAGCCGAATGGCCGACCGTCCTTCGCCGTGAGCTGGCCGGTGTAGTACCACCATTCAGTGCGAAACTCCTCATGCGCTCCGTGATCGCGCGGGAAGGCGTATCGATAGCCTTCCGTGGCGACTCGGAATTCCTGCGCGGTATCGGCCGCGAGTCCAGGCACGACGACCAGCAGACTGCTCGACAGGAACAGTATGTGTCGAAGCTGACGCCACAATTCGTACATGGGTGATGGAGGCTCCGTGAGGTACGGAAATCGTCGCGTGCGCTTATACCATGCTTCGCCAGGCGGCACAAATCTCCAGTGTTGATAAGGGTTTTCTTCAACTCGACGGGTGAAAGATGCTCGTCTCGCGCCGTTGACAACTTTGCCGACCATCAGCTATCGTGAGCCATGCAGGCCGATCACGGGCGAGACCACCACGGGCGTGATCAGCATGACACGGTGACGCCGTTTCGCATTCCCACGCGGATTCCGGTGTTCCCGCTTCCGAATGTCGTGCTGTTCCCCAAGACCTATCTCCCCCTGCATATCTTTGAGCCGCGCTACCGCGCAATGGTCTCGGATGCGGCGATGAGCGGGCAGTGCATCGGCATGGCCCTGCTCAAAGAAGGATGGGAAACGGACTATTATGGCCATCCGCCCGTGTTCTCGATGGGCTGTGTCGGTCGGTTGGCAAGCGCGCAGCCACTGGCCGATGGTCGATCCAATATCCTGCTGCAAGGGCTGGAACGGTTTGAGATTGAACGCGAGTGGTACGACAAAGCCTATCGTGAGGCCACGATTTCTCTTACAGCTCGGGGCACAGAAACGTCGCTGGATCCTACGGTTCGCCGGCGCCTGTTCACCGTCTTGGAGTCCTATCTCCTGTCCCGTGATGGCGTGCCCACATGGCAGGAGCTTTTTCGGGAAGATGTCAGCGATGAAATTGTCGTCAATACCCTGTCCACCTACTTGGAGTGTACCCCCTTGGAAAAGCAGTTTCTGTTGGAGGCCGACAGTCTCCACCAACAAGCCCGCCGTCTCACTGACCTCATCGAGTTCATGATGCATGATCAATCTGGGGCGAAGGGCCGGGGCTGATGGATCGCGCAATCGCCATCGAGGTGTCTCGGCTCACGAAAACCTATGATGGCCATACGGCCGTCTCCGACCTGTCGTTTCAGGTCTATTCAGGCGAGATTTTCGGTCTGCTGGGGCCGAACGGGGCGGGGAAAAGCACCACGCTCAGGACGCTCATCACGCTGCTGACGCCAACGTCAGGCACAGCCAGCGTATTGGGCCATGACACGGTGCGCGAGGCGGATGTCGTTCGGCAACTCATCGGCTACGTGCCTCAAGAACGAGCCATCGATCGCTTTCTCACCGGTCGGGAACACCTCGAACTCCTCGGCGCACTGTACCACTTGCCGAAGGCCGAAGCCGCGAAACGTATCGCCGAGCTGCTGAAGCTCGTGGAATTGGAAGAGGCTGCCGATCGCGCGGCGAAAACGTACTCCGGGGGGATGAAGCGGAAGCTCGACATTGCCTGCGGTCTCTTGCCGGACCCCAAGATATTGTTTCTCGACGAACCGACGTTGGGCTTGGATGTGCAAA
>JBKJZK010000320.1:0-2837 GCA_046715215.1 Nitrospiraceae bacterium | reverse complement strand
CTTGCAGGGAATCCTCGATCGCAATCCCGGCAAGACGCTCATGGAGATTTTGCCCGACAACTTGACGGTTCGGGAGCGCATGAACGCGATTTTGGAAATGTTGGAGGGGCAGGAGTCAGTGAATTTTGTCGAGCTCTTCGAGCCGTCCTGCCATCGTCTTGTCATCATCGTCACATTTTTGGCGTTGCTGGAACTCATGCGGCTTCGAACGGCTCGGGTATTCCAGGCAGAACATTTTGGGCCGATTCTCGTGTCGCGCGGCTTCTCACTCGTACCAGACCCGGCAGAATTGGATGATGCTGAATGGAGGGAAGCATGAGCTCAATTGTGGAACAAGAAACAGACGACATAGCTTTGGCAGAGACAGCGTCGGTTATTGAGGGTAACGGGGTGCCAGACGGTGTGGCGAAGGACGCCGGCGTCAAGGCGGTGAACAGCCAGGCGGAGGCCATCGACGCGCGGGAACTCAAAGCCATTCTCGAAGCTGTCTTGTTCGTGTCGCCCGAGCCGGTGCCGGTCGCTCGGCTGATGTCTATCTTGGGGACGGTCTCAAAAACCGAAGTAGTTCAGGCGCTGGGGATTCTCACGCACGATCTAGATCAAGATGGGCGAGGCATTCAGCTTGTGCAGGTCGCAGGCGGGTATCGTCTGGTGACGAAGCAGGAGTATGGGCCCTGGCTGAAACGGATGGATAAAGCCAAGGCGGCGCAAAAGCTCTCTCGCTCCGCGCTCGAATCCCTCGCCATTATTGCCTACAAACAGCCGCTCGTGCGGTCTGAGATCGAAGAGATTCGGGGCGTCGAAACCTCCGGTGTCCTGCGCACGTTGTGTGAGCGCAAGCTGGTGCGGATCGTCGGGCGAAAAGACGTGCCGGGTCGGCCGATCATGTATGGAACGACCAAGTTCTTCCTTGAGCATTTCGGGTTACAAGACTTGAGCCAGCTCCCGCCGTTGCGTGAATTCAAAGAACTCGGCGAGTCCGAGCAGGCACTTCTGCCGATCGAAGTGGAGTCACTGGTATCGGTCGAGACCTCCGCGACTCCCTACTCCGAAGAATTCCCCGTCCAGAGTGATCTTGCGGAAGGTGAGGCCGTGGGGGCCTTCGAGGCAGAGACAAACGGGGTGCTCATCGAAGAACCGGTCGAACAGTCCTGAGCTTCAATAAATCTGCCGCTCTTCGGGCCGCCACTCACCCGATGCTGAAAAAGTCCTGCCAGGTTTCGGGTTAAGGCTGAGAGTGAAAAAGTTTGATCTTCGCTCAACCTTGTCTCGATCTCAGCTTGCTTCCCATTGCGGTCTTGCTTGGGACAAGGCGCGTTTCGGCGTGTCAGGGTTGGGGGGGGTGAGAAGTCTGGCATTTTTGAGCGTCCTGGGCGTGGAAGCAGGCTCAGTGCTTGGCCTCGCATTTCGGCAAAACAATCTTCCGTAACTGGGCAAATCAACTTTGCCTCGACTTCAACATCCAAAGAGGTATAGAGGTAGAATAGTGCAAAGTCGAGCACTGACCCCATAGCTCGGATTCATAGACGATCAACGGATCGAGGTGGTGATGGAACACAGGAAGGAGCCTAGGAAAGGGCCTAAGGTCGGCAACAATGTCACGTATCAGACCATGAGCGAATATCCCGCCATAACGGGCGAGGGAACCTTGCTGGATATCAGCGAGGGTGGATGTCGAGTTGGCGGAGGACCCCACGCCTTACGTGAGGGGGTCCGTATCAAAATGGCCGTGCAGGGGGAGTCTGGGCAACCGTTGACTATTCTGACCAATTGTAATGTTACATGGATAAAAGAAAAGGAGTTTGGGGTACAGTTTCTTTGGTAGTTCGGGTTACTGGACGTGGGACAATCGCAAAGATAGACCGCCAAATTCTACGGACGTTTCTTTCCTCTCGGGTCAAGCCTAAACGTGATGCCGGCTAATTGAATTGAACTCTTTCGCCACCGAGAAAGGTGCGATTCTACTCCGCCACCTTCGGGTTCTACGGAATCGAATAACTGAATGGTGGAGTGTATCTTCCAAAGGGTCTTGATCAGGACTGCATGACGCGACGGTTCTGCGGGGCCTTGCTTTCAAGCTGACAACTTCATCAGCTGCTTCTTGAACACATGAGTTTTCGTGATCCGCATCAATTCCCGTTGCGTAGATGACGGGAAATGCAGTCCTGTCGCAATGTTTGGAAATTGGGCTTCAAATTGTTCAATGAATTTGAGCGCCTCTGCCCACCGTTCCGCCCGCACGAGTAATTGGGTAATCCGCAGAAAGGCTGGAACGAGCAGTATGAGATGCTGAACTGCTTTCGTATGTTCGATCACATAGCCATAATTCCCAATGGCGACGTCCTGGTTACTGTTTTCGTGCGTCATGGCGCTTAGCAAATACATACTGAGGCGATCCGTTTCCGCGCCGACAGTTCGTTCCCACGGTCCATCAAGCACTTCACGAAACTCCTGTGCAGACAGCTGGATATGGCCTTGCTTGCGACTTGATCTCAATCGATCCAGCGCGGTACGAGCCTCTCCCCATGCCCCGTAAAGGCCAACGAGAACGCCGGTACAGGGAGTTGGGTTCTTGCAGGGTTCTTCAAGCGGAGTGAAGTCGCTCTTCGTGATCAAGGAGGGTAAGAAGACACGTCCATTGACGGCGGAACACGCTTTGCAGGTTTGTTCATCGTTCGGAGTGGCATAAAGATACATCCGAACTCCCGATCGATCAAATATGTCGACCGCAAGGATACGCCCAGCCATAACCTGCATTTTGTAGTACTGCCATATGAGCAAGAGAACAAGAATGGCGATCAAATACATTAAGAGGTCAGTAGTTTGGAACATGCTCA
>JBKJZK010000319.1:0-3375 GCA_046715215.1 Nitrospiraceae bacterium | reverse complement strand
TGGCGGTGCGTGCGGGGCTGGCTCTGAATTGCACAATTGCGACGAACAATTTATTTGCACGCAAGAACTACTTCTATCCGGATCTGCCCAAGGGCTATCAGATTTCGCAATACGAGGCGCCGATCTGTGAGCATGGCTGGATCGAAATTGCGGCGAGCGAAGGCAAAAGACGCGTCCGTGTCCGTCGCGCCCATCTGGAAGAAGATGCGGGGAAGAGTGTCCACGTCGCCGGTACCAATGGGAGTCGCGTCGATTTGAATCGGGCTGGAACACCGCTGCTGGAAATCGTGACGGAGCCGGACTTGCGGTCGGCCGATGAAGTCGTGGCCTATTTGAAGGGCCTCCGCGATGTGCTCATGTATCAAGATGTATGCGATGGTGACATGGAAAAGGGGAATTTCCGCTGCGAGCCAAATCTTTCATTACGTCCATTGGGGCAGAAGGAGTTTGGGACGAAGGTTGAGTTGAAGAACATTAATTCCTTCAAGTTTGTCAAAGACGCCATGGAGTACGAGATTAAACGTCAGACGAAGGCTTTGAATGAAGGCGGCAAGATTCAACAAGAAACGCGTCTCTGGAATACCGATCGGGGGGAAACAGCGGTCATGCGCTCGAAAGAGGAAGCCCACGACTACAGATATTTTCCTGACCCCGATCTCGTTCCGCTCAAGATTTCAAAAGAATGGATTGACCAAGTCAGAACCAGTCTTGCGGAGCTACCAGCTGATCGAAGGAACAGATTGCAGCAAGAGTTTGGGTTCTCCGAATATTCAGCGGGCGTCTTAGCCTCCGATAAGAAGGTCCTTGAATACTTCGAACAATGCGTGGCGGAGGCTGAGAAGTTAGGGTTATCGAAGATGGAAGTGGGGAAGGAACTTGCCAACTGTATTACGATAGATTTTCGAGGGCTCACTCGGATGATGAACAGTCGTCCTGCAATGACACAGGTTCCTGCACCTGCTCTTTTTTCAGATCCAGTTCGCGAAGATGTTTGGCCGGGTACGGTAACGATTCCAGCAAAGAATCTTGTGGAATTGGTAGTTATGAAAGTAAAGGGAGAAATCAGCGGGCCTATTTACAAGTCAGTATTAGAGGAGATGGTTAACACGCGCAAGCCTGCCGCTGAAATCATTGAGGCTAAAGGGTTGAAGCAGGTTTCTGACGAAGGGACCATTGAGAAGATAATTGACGAGGTATTAGAAAAGAACCCCGATCAGGTCGCGCAGTTCATGGAAGGGAAGCGGCAAGTGCTGGGATTCCTCGTCGGCCAGGCCATGAAGGCTTCTGGAGGAAAAGCAAATCCTGGGAAAGTGAATGAGTTATTGAAGAAGAAACTGGGGTGAAGCGGTGAAGATTTGACTGGGGTCTGGCAGGCTGCTCAAAAAGGCAGCCAACGAGGCCGCAGGGAGAGAAAACCGGAGGTGTACCACCTCTGGGGTACGTTGAGGATTTTGTCGACCCGAGAACGAAGTTGGGGGTCTTTTTCAGCAGCCTGATGAGGGGGAGTATGAGCGCGATTCGAGAAGTCAAAGGACGACAGATTCTGGATTCGCGGGGGAATCCGACAATCGAGGCGGAGGTCACGCTGGAGAGTGGGGCGCGTGGGCGGGCGGCGGTGCCGTCCGGGGCTTCGACCGGGGAGAAGGAAGCGATCGAACTGCGCGATGGCGACAAGAAGCGCTGGATGGGGAAAGGCGTCTCGAAGGCCGTTGCCAATATCAGCAAGCTGATCGCACCAGAGCTGTTAGGGAAGGAAGCGCTTGACCAAGTCGGCATCGACCAGACGATGATCAATCTGGATGGCACGAAATCGAAGGGCAAGCTCGGTGCCAACGCCATTCTCGGTGTGTCGCTGGCTGTGGCGAAGGCTGCGGCGGCGGAAACAGGCCAGCCGCTCTATCGATATCTTGGCGGGACGAATGCGCGAGTGCTGCCGGTACCGCTCATGAACATCATCAATGGCGGGGCCCATGCCGACAATCGGTTGGACTTGCAAGAGTTCATGATCATGCCGGTGGGGGCGACATGTTTCAGCGAGGCGTTTCGGATGGCGACGGAGGTGTTCCATACGCTCAAGGCGCTGCTGAAGAAAAAGGGGTTGAACACGGCGGTCGGTGACAAGGGCGGGTTTGCGCCGGACCTCCAATCGAATGAAGAGGCGCTCAGCCTGATCATGCAGGCGATTGAGGAGGCCGGCTATAAACCAGGGCGCGATATCGCCCTCGCATTAGACTGTGCGGCCAGTGAACTCTATGAGAAGGGCCGGTACCTCCTTGAAGCCGAAAAGAATCCTGAGCGCTCCTCCGAGGAGATGATCCGTTACTATGGGAAGCTCGTGGATCGATACCCGATTCTCTCTATCGAAGACGGGTTGAGTGAGTTGGATTGGAAGGGTTGGAAGCTGATGACGGAGAAGCTGGGCAAGCGGGTCCAATTGGTCGGGGACGATATCTTTGTGACAAATGTGCAAATCTTTGCCAAAGGGATCAAGGAAGGGATCGCGAACTCCATTCTGATCAAGCTCAACCAGATCGGCACGTTGACGGAAACGCTGGAGGCGATTGAGTTGGCGAAACGATCCGGCTACACGGCGATCATCTCGCATCGATCTGGGGAAACGGAGGATACGACGATTGCGGACGTGGCGGTCGCGACCAATAGCGGGCTCATCAAGACCGGGTCGCTGTCCCGAACGGATCGCGTGGCCAAATACAATCAGTTGCTCCGGATCGAGGAAGAGTTGGGTTCGAACGCAGTCTATCGGGGTCGTGAGGCGGTGCCGGGGCGATGCTGAGCATGAGCAACCGACGATGATCATTAAGCGGAATCGGGGACGGCAGTGGCTCGATTGGCAGCGTCGCATAGTGACGGGTGCGCACTATATTGGAGCCGCCGTGTGCCTGCTGCTGCTCGTCGTCTTGGTCTTTGGCGACATGGGTCTACTGCGCTACTTCTCCATGCGCGAGCACGCCCAACAGTTGGAGGTAGACCTTCAGGAATTGCAACGGACGACCCGCACGCTTCGGGGGGATATCGATCGTTTGGAACACGATCCCGCGAAAATCGAACAGTTGGCGCGAGAACAGCTCGGCTACGTTCGCAAGGGTGAAACCGTGTATCAATTGGTTCCCTCACCATCACAGGAGCGGCCACGCCCGTAGCACCATGAAGTTTGGTACAGTCGCGATTATTGGACGGCCGAACGTCGGCAAGTCGACATTGCTCAATCGATTGCTTGAGCAGAAGATTGCGATCGTGTCGGACAAGCCGCAAACGACGAGGACGAGAATTCTGGGGGTCGTGCATGCACCGGGTGCGCAGATTGCCTTGCTCGATACGCCGGGGTTGCACAAGCCGCAACATCTGCTCAATCGT
>JBKJZK010000318.1:0-5802 GCA_046715215.1 Nitrospiraceae bacterium | reverse complement strand
AGAGGCGACGGAGCGAGGCGCACTCGGTCACCTGTCCCCTGCTCTGGGAAGTCCGTGAGCGAAGCCTGAAGGCATCCCACTTCTACCACTTTCCCTTAGATAAAGCACCCCGCCCGCTTAGGGAAGTTCTGAGTTATGAGTTCTGGGTTCTGAGTTGTCTGGCCCTGTACTGAGATGTAGGAGAAGGGCTGAGGGCGGTCTGGCTGGTTGGGCTGGTCTGTGGGGCAGGGGGCGACAGGGAGAGTTTGACTGGTCTATTTGGTTTGTCTCGTTTGTTTGGTTGGGCAGAACGGAAAACCAAAGAAACCAGATGAACCAGATGAACAAGAGTGACGAGTGGGACTGGCGCGGCGCTAGGCTGGTTGGTCTGGTCTATCTGGTTGAGGAGAAGCAAAGGGATCTGGAATCTGCGTTTTGCGATCTGGCCTGCTGGCTTTCGCCCATGAGCCGGGGTTGACAGGTGTCACGTACCTCGTTACACTCCAGGCGTGATCAAGACCTTTGCCGACAAGCGTACGAAGGAGCTGTACGAGAGCGGCAAATCAAAGCGGTTTCCTCCAGGAATGTGGGAGCGGGCCTTGCGCAGGTTGGAATATCTTGATCTCGCGACGAGCGTGACCGATTTGAAAGTTCCTCCGAGCAATCGGCTTCACAAATTGGAGCGCGACCGTGCCGGGCAATATTCGATTTCCGTCAACGACCAATGGCGGGTGTGCTTTCGATTTGAAGACGGCGATGCGTACGACGTTGAGATAACGGATTATCATTGATGAGAGGTGCCTGATGAGTATCCCCAACAAGCGCGAGCGTAAGGTTCGGCCCACTCATCCGGGCGTGATGCTGCGGGAGGATTTCTTGCCGGAGTATGGCTTGACCGTGTCCGGCTTTGCCAGATCTCTCCGGGTGTCTCGCCAGACGGTGAATGAGTTGCTGCAGGAACGGCGTGCGGTCAGTCCTGAGATGGCGTTGCGGCTCTCTCGGTTATTTGGCAACAGCCCCGAGTTCTGGCTGAACGCCCAACGCGCGATAGACCTGTGGGAGGCTGCACGGAGCATTAAGGGTCAGATCAATCACATCTCCCCGTTGACCGCCGCATAGACTACAGTTCCGAGAAGAATTGAGATCAGGCCTTCCAGGCGTCCACGATCTTTCCTCATAAGGCAATTGCGTCTTTGAGGATTTCCTTCCGAACCGGAGGGCGGAGCCCGCGTTCGGAGGCCACATCAACAGGCCGTTTGAGCAAGCGTTCCAGATCAAGAATCAGAGCGGCATGATCGGGAAGACTGCGGCCTTCCTCCATCTCCACCAAAAAATCGATGTTGCTTCCTCGGCGAGCCTCTCCTCGCGCCACTGATCCAAATACGCGCACTTTTCGCGCGCCGTGACGCGCGGCAATCTGGAGAATCATCTTTCTCTTAGTCTGTAGCAGCTGGCGGATACTCATCATTCACCTCTAGCACGTACTCTAGCCAATTTACGCTGGGAATGCCGGCAACCTCCTCGTCTACAATCTCGCTGTTCAGCGCTGGGGGCCTCGAAAGATCCGAACACTAAGGTCTGAGGGAGAGACGAGATACGAACGACGACGTAGGAGGACTGAGGGGCTTCCCTCAGGTCTTGAATCCAATGCGGCGGGATTTTGGTGCTGGTTCTGCCATGAGTTCACGAATGGCTTCGAAGACGACACGGAACTGGCCATTATACTTCTTCTCCAGCTCATTGAGGCGTCGGGCAAGCCCCTTGTTCGAGGCGATCATCTCTCGAAGCTGAACAAATGTTCGCATAATGGCAATGTTCACTTCGATGGCGCGTTTGCTTCGCAACACGCTGGATAACATTGCCACACCTTGTTCGGTAAAGGCATAGGGCGCATGCCTTCTGCCACCCCACTTCGAACTTGATATCGCAATTTGCGATTTCAAGTGTTCAAACTCCGGTTTCGTCAGCTGGAACATGAAATCACTGGGAAAGCGATCCTCATTTCGTTTGACGGCTTCGTTCAATCTTCCCACTGTGACACCGTATAGCTGAGCCAAGTCGCTATCCAGCATCACGTTATGACCACGGATGACGAGGATTGTCTGTTCAATTCGTTCGCGAGGTACCAGCGCGCTCATGATTCCTCTCCGCCATGCTCAATCCACCACGAGGCAGCAAATAGATACCCTGTTCACTGTGCAAAATCAACGAACGGAAGACGAAAATGGAAGCATTATTATGGGGTTAGTGCGTCATCCACGACAGTAAAAAGCAGATGGCATAAGAGCCAAGAGCGTATAGCTGAGGGCGTGTAGCTTATAGGAGTGGCTAGCGGCAGGGGGCGAGGGGCACAGGGCGGGAGGGGCGTGAAACGGCTATCTGATGGCGGGCGACGTTACACGTATTCTGCGCGCAGGTGGATTAGCGGACGAGAGAGGGAGATTTCAGAGTCAGGGACTGAGGAGGAACGGCGGAACTCTTTGGCGGAGGTCCACCCCAGAGAAGGACATCGGGGCAGAGGTCGGCCCCATTTGGCCAAACGACCGTCCCTGATTCGACTGTAACCTATCGAAATGCAATAGAGCCTTTGCGTATGGTCTCGAATATCGGGCCCATCAGCAGATCGGTGATATCGCGCTCGACGATCGACCCATCTGTCAGTGTGAGTCGAAGGCGAAAGACTTCCAACACACAAGAAAAAGTAAATAAGCCAGATGAACCAGCTGATCGCTGCTAGCGGAATTTCCCATCATCCTGCTGGAGAAAAGATCGATCGCCAGATGGAGATGATCCATCCCTTGAGCATAGACAGCCAGTCCTCTTCGACTGGTTTTGAGGTCGGCTTGTTCGCTGGCTGCGGTGTCGGGTTTGCCGCAGTCGGATCTGCGGATGCTGCCGGTTTCGTCACTGTCGGCTTGGGAGCGGGACCTGTTTGAGCTGCCACTTGTGCTGGCGGGGCAAGGGCTGTCTCGGCCGTTTGGACGGTGCGTTCGACCGACGGAGGGGAGAGTGGCGCTCTGGGTCCGTCTGCCTCACCCAACTTGGCCGTATACCTGTCAACGATTGATTGCAGCGGTGGCCGCGCTGCGCTTGCACGTTGGAGGGCGTACCGCAGGCTGTTCTGTTGGCCGGCCAGCTGACTGATCATGCGATGGAGTTTGCTCAGCCGTTTTTGCGAAGCGGTGTGCTCGGTTTCCATCTGTTGCTCGGCTTGCTGAAGTGCCAACGCGGCGGCCTCCATTTGGCTTGCGAGGTCGAACTTGAGTTGTTGGAGTTGGCTGACTTGTTCGGTGAGCACTTGCGATTGGATGCTGGTGCTGTCGAGTTCGGCTTTCGTTGCTTCGAGATCGGCGATGGCGACGTGGTAGGTGCTCCGCATTACACAGGCGCCAGTAGTGAGGCTGGCGAGACACAGCATCCCGGCAGTTGCGGTGTGGATCTTCATGCCTCGGCTCGTTGCTTGTTTTCCACGCGATCGCTCAGAGGGCTGCGTCCTCTGTGACTCCGACGTCTCGTTGCCTCCGCAGAATACCCCTTTCTCCGTGGGAAAGCACGCCGCCCATTTAGGGAAGTTCTGAGTTATGAGTTCTGGGTTCTGAGTTGTCTGGCCCAATATGAGATGTAGGAAAAGGGCTGAGGGGGTCTTTCTGGTCTATGGGGCAGAGGGCGGGAAGAGAGGAGGATCACGCGCTCTTACGGTGAGAAGCTGGTCCTTGATCAACGGAAAGATTATAAGCGGTATTGATCAAGGAGACGTGGGAAAACGCTTGCGGAAAATTTCCGAGCAGGCGTTTTGCGTGCGGATCATACTCCTCGGACAACAACCCCACGTCATTACAGAGGGCTAGGAGACGTTCGAATAACTGTCGGGCTTCCTGATGACGGCCGAGGAGCCAATAATTATCTGCCAGCCAGAAGAAGTGAGGCGAAACAAGCGCCGGAGTCGAAACGCGGCAGGCAAAGCCAGTCAACTGAGCCGTTCCGCCCAACCAGGGCGGCAGTCTGGGTGTCGCCGATGAGGGCATAGTCTTCAATCCGCATGAAGACCCCGTAGGAGGGGATGAACGCTAGTGTTTAGATTTTCGAGTGCGCGGTTGTTTGTTGAGGGGCTTCTTGGGGGCGATTGCTGAACCGATCGCCGCTTTTCCCTCGGAACGGGTTAGCAGGTTGGGATCGGTGGGATTCTTTTTTGACTGCTGCTTGGCTTTTGGTTTTGGCATGTCCCCATGATGCCAGAACCGTTCGGCTTTCGCTAGCCCTTCATGATTCAAACCTTTACCAGTGGGGGCGACGGCGAATTCTGTGGAGGGCATCTTCGAGAATGTCGAGAAACCGCTGCTCAAGACCTGGCTGTCTTTCCCCCGTAAAACCTTGCCGCCTCACCAGCCTCTAAATTGAGCTTCCGGATGCCACCGGATGTGCATCAGGCGTGCTTCTTCCTCAGTTCGGCCATGACAGTATCGGAATCAACCAGTTTGGCATTCCCATGATCAATTTCATCGCAGCGTCGCTGAATCTCTGCCCGCCATGACTGGGAAACTTCGAAGTCTTGCTCAAAGTCGAGGCCTTCCAGGAGTGCTTCGGCGATAAACGCACGGGTCGCGGGCTCTAACTGCATAGCCTCTTCCAGGATCTTCTTCGCGTCAGCTTTCATAGTTGCGTTCCTCCTTCAAACTAGACATTCGCACGCCACTCCAAGCCTCATCATCCTGGTTGTCACATACGAGGAGGACAGCTTCGGCATGGATCCGCTGCTCGAGGTATGGACTGAGGCCCTTATCGGTGAGGACATCGACTTTGCGCTGCAGCAGTGTTTCCAGGTCTTGGCTGAGTTCGATGAGATCAAGCAAGCTGCGTCCGCTGTCCATTTCGACGAGGAAGTCGATATCGCTGTCAGCGTGAGCCTCTCCCCTCGCCACGGATCCGAAGATCCGCACATTCCTGGCTCCATGATGGGCAGCAAGCTGGAGAATACGGTCGCGGCTGGATCTGAGCAGATCAGTGGTTGTCATGTTCCCCTTTTTACTTCTGGGTTCATGTAGAGAGGATACTCATTTGCGTCTCATCTGACAAGCGGTCTATGCCATTGGTGCGTTTGAGATTTTGGCTGTTACGACCCACCTTCAGCCGGCCGAGCATGAAAGATGATGGGGGTTGGACGTATGGCCATGGCTAAACGAGGGGCCAGGGGGAAGAGCGAAGACGATTTATCTTGTCTATTTGGTCTGTCTTGTTGGCCGGACCGGCAAACCCACCAGGCGCAACGCGGGGCTAGTTCATCTGGTTGGTCTGGTTTGTCTGGTCTATCTGGTTTGTTTCGTTGGTCTGGTCTGTGGGGCAGAGGGCGAGAAGAGAGGAGGGTCAACAACTCTTGCGGTGAGAAGCCGGCCCTATGTCAACGGAAAGGTTGTAGGCGGTATTGACCAAGGAGACGTGTGAAAACGCTTGCGGAAAATTGCCGAGCAGACGTTTTGCGTGCGGATCATACTCCTCGGACAACAACCCCACGTCGTTACAGAGGGCCAGGAGACGTTCGAATAACTGTCGCGCTTCCTGATGACGGCCGAGGAGCGCATGAAGACCCCATAGGGGGAATGAACGCTAGTGTTTAGATTTTCGAGTGCGAGGTTGTTTGTTGAGGGGCTTCTTGGGGGCGATTGCTGAACCGATCGTCGCTTTTCCCTCGGAACGGGCTAGCAGGTTGGGATCGGTGGGATACTTTTTTGACTGCTTCTTGGCTGTTGGCTTTGGCATGTCCCCATGATGCCAGAACCGTTCGGCTTTCGCTAGCCCTTCACGACGCGCACTTTACCAGTACCAAGT
>JBKJZK010000317.1:0-2666 GCA_046715215.1 Nitrospiraceae bacterium | reverse complement strand
ATATAGTCTTGTCACTCACATCTTCCGCTATACGTAGAGTTTTAAGGGGCCGTCGTTCAGCTGGTTAGGACGCCAGATTGTCAATCTGGAGGTCGCGGGTTCAAATCCCGTCGGCCCCGCCATTTTCCCCTGTGTTTGCTAGACTCAGTAGGCAGAATTACAAGTACTTCCTAGAGCTGGGAAAGGTCATAGCCGCATGTTTCAAACAGGTCTAACCGGATTGGTGGGGTCGCTCGGCGCGGTTTCAAAAATCGTGCTCTTGCTCCTGTTCGTCTTCTCGGTCATCTCGTGGGCCGTTATTTTCTCCAAATGGCGAGTGTTTCGGGTCGCAGACCGGGAGGACAAACGGTTCCTCGCTCTCCTCGCGAAAGCACGAGATCTCGACGAGCTGTATCGGCAAGCTCGACGAATCGAGGGGAGTCCCAGCGCGGTCGTATTCGAAGGGATTATGGAGCGTGTGGGGTCTGGACGGGGCGAGGGAAAGAACGGCGCCAGCGCGGGACCGGTTGATCAACATGTTGTAGAGCGGACGGCCTCCCATCTCGCACAGAGCCAGCTCTCACACCTCGAGAGCTATCTCCCGTTCCTTGCCACGACGGGAAACATTACTCCGTTTGTCGGACTGCTCGGGACCGTGATGGGCATCATCGATGCGTTTCGTGAGATCGGCACCCAAGGGACTGCCAGTATTTCTGCTGTCGCTCCCGGCGTTGCGGAGGCCCTAATCGCGACGGCAGCAGGTCTGTTCGCCGCCATCCCCGCAGTGATTGCCTATAATTACTTCCTGACCCGGATTCGCAGCACGGCATTCCGCATGGACTCAGTCAGTATCGAGCTCTTGGCGTCCCTCTCGACCGCTGTATCGAAGGCGAAACCAGTTCCGGTCGGAGTTCAAGGATGACCCTGGAGTCCCGTCACCGCCGGTTTCTGGCAGAAATTAACGTCATTCCCCTCGTCGATGTGGTCCTGGTCCTCCTGGTGATTTTCATGGTCACCGCGCCGATGCTGTATCGAGGGATGGACATTAAGCTGCCGACTTCTGCCACGAATACGATTAAACCGGAAATGCGCACGGTGCTGACGATAGAAAAGGATCAACGACTGTATCTCGACAAAGATCCGGTCGGGGTGGCTCAGCTGGAACAGAAATTGAAGCTCTTGAAACGGGACCATCCCGATGTGTCGCTGTATCTCAGGGCCGATCGCGACGTGCCCTACGGCGTCGTGGTGCAAGTCATGGACGGTGTCAAGAAAGCCGGGATCGAAAAGATCGGGATGGTCACGGAGCCGATTGGGCCGGAGCGCGTGGGAACGCCACAAATTCCGCGTCTCCCGCCGAGAAAAAGTTGACACAACGTGCGCGGTGGGGCTGGTTGTTATGGCATCCCAGGCGTCGGTCCTGTCAAGTTCGTGGTTCGATCAGGACGATCAAGCCAGGCTATCCGCTCGACTCAAGCGAACGCTCGTGCTGTCGCTCGTCCTTCATGTGGTCGTCTTGCTCGTGGCGGTGGGGCTTCGGCTTCCGCAACATGGTGAACGGCCTTTGACGTCTGTAGAAGTGTCGCTGGTCAGTCTGCCGACGCCCGCGAAGCAAGCCGAGCCGGCGAAGCCTGTGGAGTCAGAGAAAGTTTCAGACTTGAAGCCGGCACTGGCGCCATTAGCCAAGGCGGTGGCCCCAAGTTCTGCCACGCCTCCGATAGCCGAGAAAAAAAGGGACATGTTGCGGGATCTTCAGCTTCCGCCGGATGCGCCGAAGTTCGGAGATTTGAGCCCTGCAACAAAATCGGTGGCTCAGCCGCAACAGGCGGCGAAGCTGCTCGATATCCCACGTGTCCCGGATGTGGCGCAAGACCCGGTCGCGAAGATTACGCAGCGGTCTACGGTAAGCGATGATCTGAATCGTGAGTTGGCAGAAGAGCTGAAAAAGATCAAACAGTTTCAGCCTGCGGCCAAGCTGGACATCCCGAAAGAGATGAAACCGAGCGAGGCGTTAGTCAAGCCGGTGCCCCAGCAAGAGGTGAAAATTCCGGCGGTCAAGACTCCCGAGACGACCCTGAAGATTTCCGGTACGGCTGGGTCGAATCCCTACTGGGCTCGCGTGCAGTCTATTATTAGTAGCCAGTGGGAGCCGCCTCCGGTCGATATGGCGGGACAGACCTATACGATGATCGTCAAGTTTCGGCTTCAGCGGGATGGGACGATCAAAGACGTGGTCGTGCAACAGTCATCCGGGAATGCCTATTTTGATATGGCGGGCCAGCGCGCTGTGCTGCGGCCACGAGTCCTGCCCGTGTTTCCTGCCGATATGGCCGACAGTTATAAAGATGTAGAAATGGTATTTCGAGTCGGAGAGTCGGTCGGATGACACAGATGAAATTAATCAGTGCCTGGTTCGTGGGAGTGCTGCTGATAGCGGGAATTGTGGGCATTCTTGAATCTGGGGCAGCGGATGTGTTCCTCGAAGCCACCCGTCCAGACTTCCAAAAAATTTCCCTGGGTGTTGCGGGGATACATAACACGGGAGGCCCCGACTGGTTGGGGGGGCGGATCGAAGAAGTCCTCAAAAAGGATGTGAAACGCTCTTTGGTCTTTAATCTGGTGGATTTGCTCAGTCTTGGGATCCACACACCCGACATCGGCAATGGGATGGGGGCCGGCTCCAAAGC
>JBKJZK010000316.1:0-3501 GCA_046715215.1 Nitrospiraceae bacterium | reverse complement strand
GTTCTTCGCCACTCCGGCAGTTCTGCGGCAGCCAGAATAGCCACGCCCACCAGGATCAGATTGACCGCCCCCCAGAAGAGACTGACCTCCAATCCTGGGAGAGGGATCTTCGCGATCCAGAGACGGATCCCCGTCACCAGTCCCGCGATGAGCAGCCCCATGATGATGAGATGCGGCAGGATATAGGAAAATCGTGAGAACCCGTGCCGTTCTTGTCCCGTTCCTTTGGGTGTGATGACGAATGGCCGTTTCTTCCTGGGCCTGATCGCAGTCTTCAGCGTGGCCCAACTCAGGGCGATGCTGCCTGCCGTTTCATAAATATCGGACCAGAAGGCGTTTCGCGTGCCCCGACTGACGGTCCTCAGCATCACGAGCGTCGCCAGATAATAGGATCCGAAAAAGGTGACCAGCGACGAGACGTCAGCCGTGACAGGGATAATCCCGAACAGCAGGGCAAAGAGCGGGGCGACGAGGCAGACGACACGAGGAATTCCATGTAGAAAGTAGAAGATGGATGCAAAGTATCCGAATCGTTGGGGCATCGTGAGGCCGCGCATGGTGAACGGATTCGTCTGAAAGAAAATTTGCACGTGGCCCATCGCCCATCGTGTCCGTTGCTTCATGGACCTCTCGAACGTTTCCGGCATGAGTCCGGCTGCCAGCACCTTGTTGAGGTAGCACGATCGATAGCCTTTCGCATGGATCATCATGCTCGTGTGAATGTCTTCGGTCACGGTCTCGGTGCGGAACCCGCCGATTTCCATCAACACGCGACGGCGGAACAACCCGCAGCTGCCCGCAAAGAACGCGCTATTATGCCGATCGCGGCCGGATTGAAGCACGCGATAGAACAGGGCTTGCTCATTCTTGAGGACTCCCTCGAGTTGCAGATTCTTCTGAAATACGTCGGGGTTGTAGAAATGATGCGGCGTCTGAACAAATGCAACTTGTTCATCCTGGAAAAATCCTACCGTGTCCTTCAAGAAACTGCCAGTCGGGACGTGATCGACGTCGAAGATCGCAATGATTTCTCCCGATGTTTCTTGCAAGGCATGATTCAGATTTCCAGCTTTCGCATGTTGTCGATCCGCCCGGCGGATGTATCCACAGTGCAACGACGCAGCTAATGAGTTAATCTCGTCTCGCCGGCCGTCGTCGAGCACATACACCCGATAGCGATCTTTGGGATAGTCTTGGTTGACACAGCCGATCAGCGTGCGACGAAGAATGGCCAACGGTTCATCGACAACCGTGACGAATATATCGACTATCGGATAGCGACGCAGTGGCACCGGTTGGCGTTCGAGCGGCGACCAAGCGTGGTAGGCAAATAATAGGATTTGTACAAAGGCGTAGGCTTCTGCCGTATAGACTGTCCAACTCACCAGCAGGCTCGCCCAGTCGCCGGTGTTCAGGGTGTAGAGGCCTCTCCACAACAGGTATCGTGCATACAAGAACAGGGTCAGCACCAAGATGACCTGATGGCCGCTTTTCCTCCAACTGAGCACACTAATCACGGCCAGGATACAGAGCGACAGCGGTATGGCCACCGGGGAGCTATAAAAATGATTGAGCCATGTCATAGGCGTTGCCTTTGTGGAGCCCCTCTTCTGAGTCGTCTCGCTCACGTGCTCGCTTTGATCCGCGAGGCTCCACGCCGCAGCAACCGATCGCCGTGATTGCGGCTCCTGACCGAAGTGCTGCGCCATTGGTCGGTGATTCTCTGTCTTGCCCGAACCCGGATTTCTGCGGGTGTTTTTCCTCGGCGGCGTCCATGACTCAGCTTAAAATGGAATGCCCCTTCCGCCTATACCGAGAACGAAGGGGAATCGCTATACAGGGGGAGGGGTACTACTTTGGTGACAGGAATGCCGCATGTGATTCTACGGAGTTGTTGCTTGCGGCAGACGATCTGGGATCGCGAGCCAGACGTGGATCCTCAAGAGTGAATTATCAAGAAATGATAGATTTTCGAGGGTGTCCTAGCTATGGTTCTTAGTGGATATCCGAGTGAAATGACACCACCACCCTCTATCCGATGACAACGATACCAACCTCCAGAATCCTGATCGCCCTTGGCCTCTTCGCCGGCCTCCTCAGTATCCTTTGGTCATTCCAAGCGTATGAGCCAGAGCCGACCACATCTGGGAATCCGGTTGTCGCAACTGTGGGCATCCGCTCGATCACCTTGCGAGAGGTTGAGCAGGCTGCGGCCCTTTCCCTCTACCAAGCAGACCAACAGCGCAGCCAACTGTTGCACCAAGCGCTCCAACGGAAAATCGAGGAGACCCTGCTGGCGACGGAGGCATCCCGAAAGGGTGTGAGTGTCTCGCAGCTCCTGGCCGAGGCTTCACAATCGGAATCCGTCGCCCGACTTGCAAACCTCCCGGCTCCGGTCAAACGACTGAGCCGTGGCACGACACAGGACAGCCCGAGCCATGGCGCAGCGCATGACCTTCAGGAACAGACCAGGATTCGACAGGCACTGCTGGTCTCCCTTCGCCGCAACACTGATATTCGCATTACCCTTCCGCCCCAGGAGCCGCCAATCCTCACGGTCAGCGTTGACGACGATCCTTCGATCGGACCTGTTGATGCGCCGGTCACCATCGTGGAGTTTTCAGACTTTCAATGCCCCTACTGTCAAAAGAGCGTGGGAGTGCTGAAGGAACTTCGCCGTCTCTACGGTGAACAGCTCCGCATGGTCTACCGGGATTATCCCGGTCCCAACCACCCGTATGCGCCACAAGCCGCCGAAGCCGCCCAATGCGCGGGAGAGCAAGGCAAGTATTGGGAGTACCACGACATCTTGTTTGACCGGCAAACCCCAGGGAAGGGATGGGATTTTTCTGCACTGGCGAAGGAACTGGGCCTTCAGCCGGACACCTATGCCACTTGCCTAAGTACAGGCCGGTATCGCGAAGAGGTGGCCAAAGACCTTCAGGATGGCTTGAAGCTCGGCATTACCAGTACGCCGACGTTCTTTGTGAACGGCCGCCCCTTGGTGGGAGCTCAACCCTTTGCCGAGTTTCAAGCTGTGATTGACAGGCTACTCAAGCAACAACCCTCTTCATAGTTCTGCTTTTCCTGCTTGTAAGCTCTCCGTCTCCTGTCCTACTCTGTACGAGGAGGCCACCACGATGGACGACACTACTCGCTTGACCAAAACAAAAGAACAGTGGGCGAAGGCCCGGCGTGGCGGCGAAGAACGGGAAGTGTTTTACGAAGGAGATGCCCGCCTGCCACAGGGACAGCATCTCGTCGAGACCTGGCCTGTGCTCGATCTCGGTCAAAAGCCTGACATTTCACTTTCGGAATGGAAACTCACCATCGGTGGATTCGTGGCGAATCCCATCACGTGGACCTGGGAAGAATTTCTCGCCCAGCCCCAGTTCAAAGACATCTCAGACTTCCACTGCGTGACGAGCTGGAGCCGGTTCGACAACGAGTGGGAAGGGGTCAGTTTCAAACACATTCTGTCCGTGGTGAAGCCGCTGTCTT
>JBKJZK010000315.1:0-3472 GCA_046715215.1 Nitrospiraceae bacterium | reverse complement strand
AACCCGCCGGACGAAGGTTCGTCGTAGCAGCGGATCGGTGATTGGCAGAAGCGCTCATGAATAATGCGGGCTAACATAGTTTTTCAGCGCATGGCTATTTGGCTCTAACTCCGGGCTTCTGTATACTAGCGCCAGCGGAGCCTCAGACACCCGTGACGCGTGAAGCATCCCTCGTCTAAGCGTTTCAAGTTTCAAGTTGCAGGTTGCAGGTTCGACATCGGAGTTTCAGCAATCCGAAACGAGTAACTTGAAACATGAAACTAGAAACCAGAAACTTCACTTCCGAACAACGGACGAAGCCGATCCTTAACCCCTGAGTGGAATGACGATGGACTGTGTGTTCGTTCGACATGGTATAGCGGTTGCGCGAGAGGAGTGGGAGGGAACGGATGTTGATCGTCCGCTGACGGAGAAGGGCAAGCGGCGAGTCCGTCAGATCGCTGCCGGACTGCGCCGTCTGGATGTGCATCCTACTGTGATCTATGCGAGTCCTGCAAGACGTGCGGTTGAAACAGCTCACTTGCTGCACGGCCTGCTGGCAAGGCTGTCGCTCATGCAACTGCGCGATGAACTATTGCCGGAGGCTTCCCCCGCAGACGTGGTCAGCCTCATGCAAGATATTTCGCCGGAGTCCTGCGTGATCTGTATCGGTCATGAGCCGCAGTTGGGCATGGCCGCAAGTGTCCTCCTGTCCGGGCGGGCCTCTACGTCGTTCCCCCTGAAGAAAGCGGGGGCCTGTCTGATCGAGCTGTCGATCCCGGCGAAGCCAGGGCGAGGCGTTCTTCGTTGGTGGTTGACCCCCGGTCAGTTACAGACTATCGGGAAGCGGGCGAGGTGAGGTAGGCTGACCCTCAAACTTCTCCGTGCTGGCGGCTTTTTCAGCATCATGCGTCGCGGATGTTGCCCGCCACTGATACTACCCAGCTAGATGAGGTGGGCACGGACGTAGCCCACGTCGATCGAAAACCGCACAATTGCGGTTAAGACTGTCAAACGAGCCATGTGCGAGACTGACCAGGTTCCGATGAATTCGGCCGCATCACCATGTGACGTCGTCATGTGGAATATTTCTCTGTGCTGCGAGTGAGCGAGATGCCTGGCTTACGCACTACGTGGTTCTGGGAGGGGGAGTGGAGTGGTCAGTAGGAGTATGGCTGTGAGTCTCAAGAGCTTCGTCAAGGACTCGGAGCGACTCACTGAGGAGGTCTGCTGCACAGCACAGGGTGACGTGAATTTGTCGGAGAGCCTCTTCCCGTCGCCCTTCCTGGTGGAAGGTTTTAAAACGGCGATGCTGTTCATCCATGATCGCTTGCTTCGCATCCAGCATGAGACTATCGACGGCGGTCACAGGTGCCTCCCAATTGTGTGTTCGGGACTCACGGTAGCAGGCCCTGCATCCTCACAACAATTATACGAACGGGTGGATGATGTAATACTTTAACTATACTGTATAAATTATTTAGATTAGGTTAAGTATACGCTTTACAATCTGAATGTCCCGCCATTCTAACCCGCATTATTCATGAAGCTTCTGCCGCAATCGCCAGTCCACTGTGCTTGCGTGTGAAGCGTCGTTCATCTCGCGAAGGCTTCAAGTCTGAGGCCTGAGGCCGGAGCCTCCATCCTCAAACCTCCAACGGCTCGCTTAATTTACACACTATTTACGAAGAATTCACAGGACTGGAATGTGTCTCGGTTAGGCTAGAGGCATGTAATGCAGGGAATGCGCTTTCGAGCCATGAATAGCACCATGACACACAGCACAATGGAACAGACACTGTCGAACGGCTGGCTCAAGCGCCTCATGATCAACCTCACCAACTATGACATCACACGTGTCTGGGAAGCAGGCACGCGATTCATCCTGAGCCTGCTGACCCTGACGATCCTCCTTGGTCTGGCGGGCGGCGTCATAAAAACGTTTCTTGACCTGCGGCTTCTTCTATCCGCCGACGTGGAAGTGGCCCTTCGGCAGGTAGTGGTCGACACCCTGGCTCTGCTGGCCGTCGTCGAAGTGTTGAAGACCACCCTCGCATACTGTTCTGACGGGCGCGTCCGGGTCACGTTTATCATCGACACAGTCCTTGTGGTGATGCTGACGGAGGTCATCTCACGATGGTGCACGGGCGGGGAGTGGCATCAATTCGCGATACTGGGAGGCATCTTAATCACGCTGGGTCTCATGCGCATCGTGGCCATCCGATACAGCCCGGCGCCGCCGACGTTCATGCAACAGGCCAGACAACTGGAGCTCTCATTCCTATAATCTCACTATGTCGATGAGTGCTCTTCTTGAATCAGCTCCGGATGTCCATCGGTCGTTACGTGAGCGTCCGGATACCGATGTTCTCACGGCAACCATTTTCGACCATCTCAATGAGCAGACCGTCATCAGTCTGGATTCGCTCATCTGCCTCATGCCCCAATACACCTGGAATCAAATCTTTCACCGCGTCGACCAACTCGCCCGATACAACAGGATCGTCCTTCGCCGACACCGACTTGGGTACATGCTTTTTTCAAACCATTTCCTGGCATAAGCACATCCTGATCGTCCGCCAGCACCAAGCAGGTTGAGGTTCAGGCTAAGGCTGAGATTCAGCAAGTCGAATCTTCGCTCAACATTGACAGGAAAGCACAACCGCAACCTGAAGGATTAGGAGGGCTCAACTTTCTGGAAGGTCGGTTCTGGAAGACACTGGCGGAGTGGTGTGGCGAATGATCTTGCCCTCCACGAGATAGACCACCAGCTCGGCGATGTTGGTGGCATGATCGGCCATCCGTTCGAGATATTTGGCAATGAAGCTCAAGCGAATGGCGCGTGAAATCGTGCGAGTGTCCTCGAGCATGAACGACAGCAGCTCGCGGAATAGCTGCTCCATCAGATCATCGACGAAGTCGTCGTCCGTAAGCACCTTCCGAGCCAGCGTGGCATCATCCTTGACGAACGCATCGATGCTTTGCTTCACCATCATCCGCGCCATATTACCCATCATCGGGATATCGATGTAGGGTTTGAGCTGCGGCTCTTCGTTCAGCTCGATCGTCCGCTCGCAGACATTCTCCGCCAGGTCACTGATTCGCTCAAGCTCGGTGGCGATTTTCATTGCCGTCGTCACCAACCGCAAATCTCGCGCGGCAGGCTGATGAAGGGCCAGCAACCGGATGCTCTCTTCGTCGATCTCCACATCCAACGCGTTGATCTGGTGGTCCCGCTCGATGACCTGGCGGGCCAGGGCCGAGTCGCGCGTCACCAGTGCAGTGAGGGCCTGGTCGATCTGATCTTCCGCCTGACCGGCCATTCGCAGGAGCTTGGTCTTCAAGTCGGAGAGTTCTTCATCAAAGTGGCGCAGTGGCATAACGTTCACCCAAATCGCCCGGTGATGTAGTCATCGGTCTGCTTCTTAGAAGGCGTGGTAAAGAGCTGCTTCGTGAGGCCAAACTCCACCAGTTCGCCGAGGTACATAAATGC
>JBKJZK010000314.1:0-5161 GCA_046715215.1 Nitrospiraceae bacterium | reverse complement strand
AGCAGTGTACCGTAAAGTGGGGCTCACTCCGTCATCCTATGCCATATTTGAAACCGATTTTGTTCTGGCACGCACAAATGATTAGCAGGTTGCGCAAAATCTCGGCTTTTGTGCAACACGATGCTGTGATAATGCGCAGGCCGATAGTGCCTGAATAGTCAGCAGGAGCTCAAAAATGCCGTCCAGCAAGGCCGCAGTAGGCGACGAGGCGAGGTGTACGCTTCGATACGTTGAGCCTTTGAGCGATGTGAGAACGAAGCTGGCGGACTATTTCAGCATCCTGTTAGAGGATCGTCCAACCGAAGCCTAGCAAAAGGAGTAATCGTGTCATTTTTCAAGCCGCTTGCTGGTATCATCATCGTCCTGGCCCTGGTCATGCTTCAAGGCTGTATGGTGACCAGGGCAACGATCGGCGAGCCGTTTCAAGAAGAAACCATCTCGGCCATCAAGAAAGGCACGACGACCATGGCAGAAGTCGTCTCATTGATCGGTGCCCCGGATCGGATTATCAGAGGCAACGATCGAGATATCTTTCACTACTATTATTATGACGGGAAATCGCCAGCGATGCTGCTTCTGCTGCTGAATTTCATCCGCATGGATATCAAGAGCGATAATCTCTACGTGTTTTTCAACAGGAACGGGATAGCCGAAGAAGTGGTCTACGGCAAACGCACCGGTCGCACACAATTCCGACTGTGGCCCTTTGGTGACTAACGTGGCGGCACGCTTCTCCTCGGTCAGGTTGGTCGTTGGCACGCTCTGCATCCTCCTCCTTTGTGGTGGATGTAGCGTCCGCCGAGTCTCCTTCAACGATCTCGTAACTCTGGAACAGGTCAGTTTCATTCACATCGGACAGACGACCATACGTGAACTGGCCGATCACATCGGAGCCCCTGATGAGATCACAGAATCTGAATTCGGGGTCGTGGCGCTCTATAATTGGAGCGATACCAAATCTGCGGCCCTGGACTTCGGTGCCCTCGCCCGCCTTGTATTGCCCTATGCCCCGACGATGACCCTGAACAAGACCGGAATCACACCTGAACAATTCCAGGTGGTGTTCGATCCGCAGTGGACCGTGCGCGCCTACGGATTTTCCCGACGAACCACAGATGAGCCGGTCATTTGGTTCTGGCCATTCTAGGCCAATGCATCACCACGCGAATTGCCGGACGTTTATGTCCTCGCTATAATCGCCCTTATGATTCCTCCACCTGATCCAGCTTCCACCATCACCGCCGCATCCTCCTCCTACATTCCAGCCGATCGCGACACAGAGTTTCTCCAGCGGGAAGAACTCCGCTCTATCCGCATTGGACTCGAACTCTTGAAGCCCGAGTTGATCCAGCGTGAACAGGGGATCAGGTCGACCATCGTCGTGTTCGGTAGTGCGAGACTACAAGAACAGGCTGCCGCGAAGCATGCGCTCCACATGGCCGAAGAGGAAGCCGCTCGAACCCCACACGATCCAACGCATCAGCACAAGGTGGCGATCGCGCGACGACAACTCGCTCTTTCAAAGTACTACGACGTGGCGCGTGAGTTCGGCCGGCTGGTTTCGTCGATCTGCCAAGTTGATGGCCGTTGCGACTACGTCATTGTCACTGGCGGAGGGCCCGGCATCATGGAAGCCGCCAACCGAGGGGCGGCGGACGTGAATACAAAATCAATCGGCCTCAACATCACTTTGCCTCATGAACAGCGCCCCAATCCCTACATAACACCTGAGCTCTGCTTCCAGTTTCGCTATTTTGCCATCAGGAAAATGCACTTCTTAATCCGCGCCAAAGCGCTGGTCGCCTTTCCCGGAGGATTCGGCACTCTCGATGAGCTATTCGAGACGCTGACGCTTCTCCAAACAGGCAAGACCGAAAACGTGATGGTCGTGCTGGTCGGACGGGACTTTTGGGAGCGCCTGATCAACTGGCAATGGCTCGTCGAGAACGGTCTCATCGCTCAGCACGACCTTCAACTGTTCCACTATGCCGAGACGGCTCAGGAAGCCTGGGACCTGATCGGACGCCACAATGGAGTACCCTCATCATGAAACTCTCGTTCCACGGAGCCGCGCGTTCAGTGACAGGCAGCCGCCACATGCTTGAGATACCAGGCTTCCGGCTGTTGCTAGATTGCGGGCTCTTTCAAGGACGCCGAGACGAAGCCCATCGGCAGAACCGAGATTTGGGATTCGACCCCAAGTCGCTCAGTGCGGTCTTGCTATCCCATGCCCATATCGACCATTCCGGCGCCTTACCGGTACTCCAGAAGCACGGTTTCTCTGGAAAAACGTACCTCACCAGAGCCACCGCAGACTTGACAGAACTTATGCTCGAAGACTCGGCTCGAGTACAGGTGAGTGACTGCAGCTACGTCAACAAGAAGGAGCAGCGGAGGGGAAAGGCCTGTGTTCAACCACTCTACAATACCGATGATGTTCGTAAGCTAGTCCGGCGATTCGAGGGTACACGATACGGAGACATGCTCAACATCGCCCCACGCGTGACAACTTCCTTTCACGACGCCGGCCATATCTTGGGATCGGCGGCCATTCGGGTGAAATACACGGCGCGCGGCAATACGACGACCGTCCTATTCAGCGGTGATCTTGGCCGCTCCAACATGCCCATTCTTCGCGATCCTGAGCCACCGCTACCCTGCGACGTGTTGATTCTTGAGTCGACCTACGGCGATCGCCTCCACGAAGCCGACCGGGAGAGTATGAAACAGAAGGCGCTGGACCTCCTCATCCACGCGAAAGCCCACAAGAGCAAGATTATCGTCCCGGCATTTGCGGTCGGACGCACCCAGGAATTGGTCATGCGGATCAAAGAACTTGTCGGCGAAGGCCGCCTCGATCCCATCCCGATCTATATCGATTCCCCGCTGGCCTCACGGGCCACAGAAGTCTTTCGCCGTCACCCGGAATGCTACGATGAAGACACCACCCGAACCTTCACATCCTCCGGCGACCTCTTCGCCTCACGCTATATCCATTTCGTCTCTTCGCCGGAAGACAGCAAGCGTCTGAACAGCATGAAGGGCCCTTGCGTCATCATTTCCGCCTCCGGCATGTGCGAAGGCGGTCGCGTCGTGCATCATCTCAAGCACGCGATTCAAGACGAAGCGAACGTGATCGTTTTCGTGGGCTTTCAAGCCGAGCATACCCTTGGACGCAAACTTGTCGAAGGGTGGGATGTCGTTCCGATTTTCGGCGTCCCCACTCCGCGCCGGGCGCGGATCGTCAAATTCAATGGGCTCTCAGCCCATGCAGATCGTCAGGATCTCTTAGCCTACGTGCGCGCAATCAAGCCAGGCCCGAGTAAGATTTTTCTCGTCCATGGTGAAGAAAAGCAGGCTCTTTCGCTGGCAGCTGCCATTCAGGCGGAACAACCCAAAATTGAGGTCACAGTTCCCCATGTCGGATCGAGCCATGAGGTCTAACGGCAGTATCCGCCTGACAATCCCGCTGTTGATCCTGACCGGGATCTGCGTAGCCCCGTTCGTTTCAGCCCACGCCGGTGAGCCGGGAGAGTCCCGATTGCGATCTCGTGCTCTTGGCATCGTCGTCGGTTCCTATGCCACCGGACCGCTCAACGCGATCACCGACGTGGCCGGCGTCACCGTGGGCCAGACTACGCTCATTTCCGGCGACGGGCCCCTCAAGCCAGGCCTCGGCCCGATACGAACCGGCGTGACAGTCGTCATCCCTCGCGACGATGTCTGGCACAAGAAAGTGCCGGCCGGGTCGTTCGTCCTCAACGGGACCGGCGAGATGACGGGGCTTGCCTGGATCAGCGAATCGGGTTTCCTTGAGTATCCGATCGCCCTCACAAATACACTCAACGTGCCCCGAGTCGCCAACGGGGTCATGAACTGGATGATCGCCCGCTATCCGGAGATCGGCATTACCGACGATACGCTCACCCCAGTGGTCGCCGAATGCGACGATGGGCGGCTCAATGACATTCAAGGGCGGCATGTCACGGAGGCGGATGTGGTGAGCGCGCTTGACGGCGCCTCTTCCGGAGTCGTGCAGGAAGGAACTGTCGGTGCTGGAACAGGGATGGTGTCCTATGGATTCAAGGGCGGCATCGGAACCTCGTCACGGCGGTTACCAGAGACCGAAGGCGGGTATACGATCGGCGTACTCGTCAATGCGAACCATGGGCGACGGCCTGAGCTCGTCGTGGGCGGAGTTCCGGTCGGTCGGCTCTATGAGGCTGTGCCTCCCGTCGCGCAGGCCCTTTCACCTGGGCAGAGTGAAGGCTCCATCATCGTCCTCATCGCCACCGATGCTCCGCTTGATGGCCGCCAGCTCACGAGGCTGGCGAAGCGTGCAGCGCTGGGGCTCGCGCGCACAGGTTCCAGCGCGCGCCATGGCAGCGGAGACTTCATGCTGGCCTTTTCTACGGCAAACATCATCCCCCACTATCCGAGAGACCGAACCTACACATTGACCCAGTTGGCAGATACGCATATGAACCCGCTCATCACCGCAACAATTGAAGCCACTGAGGAGGCGATCCTGAATGCCCTGACGATGGCCACCACCATCGTAGGACGAGACGACCATCGGGTCGAGGCCATTTCCATCACCAGACTCCGTGCGATCCTCAATTACCGCATCAAGTAACTGCGGCGATCGGTACCCCGTGAGGCAGAGACCCTCACTTGCATTTCCCTCTCTTGCCTCGCTATCCTCTCGCGACTCTCTTGCATGTGGAGGATTAGCATGAACGAGTACCAACTCGGTGGTAGCTTGAGTCTCATAACCGCACTGGGGAAAACCAATGCGTTCGCCGAGTTCTTAGAAGCCCGCATGGTTCGTGCCCTGGAGACGCAAGATCCCGCAGAACTGCACTATCTCCTGGCCCAACTCGACGACTATCATTCCTACTTGTGGCGCTACTATAAGAAGCTGGCTAAAGACCGCCCGGAACGGATGGACCCAGGTGTCTAACAGGCTGAGGAAAAACTCTGTGGGCACGCCAGAATTTACCGGCCTGCCGGTCTAGGACAACAGGAGTACATCACACAGGATGCTCAAAAAGGCCGTCCGGCAAGGCCGCAGCGAGCGAAGAGGCGAGGCGTACGCTTCGGTACGTTGAGCCTCTGAGCGAAGCGAGAACGAAGCTGGCGGACTTTTTCAGCATCCTGT
>JBKJZK010000313.1:0-4884 GCA_046715215.1 Nitrospiraceae bacterium | reverse complement strand
CGCGATGCTGCTGCTGCTGGGACTCGCAGGCTGGCTCGCCCACATCGGCTGGATCTACTATGCAGCGCTCGCTGCCATTGGAGTGTGGTGTCTGAGGCAAGCCCTGCAGCTCAGACAGGCCGTGCCGCCTCCTACTGCCTTCCACATGTTTCAGCAACATGTGTGGGTAGGAGCCGCTGTCTTTATTGGAATGATTGCAGGATTTCTACTCTAACAGGATACTGAACAAGTCCCGTCAGCATGAGCCTACCTCACTCGCTGTGGCCTTGTTGGAAGGCCTTTTGAGCATCCTGCTGGAGTGTTTTCCTATTCCGCCACGTACCCGACCATCGAAGTTTTAGTGGGGCAACAAACCGTTTTCCCGCAGCCTGCTCAGTTCATTTCTTCTTCTCGGTCGGGGTCGCAGCCGGGGCCGCAGCGGGGGCTGCGGTCGGGGCCTCGGTCTCGTCCTCAGACTTTGCCCCTCGCAGCGTACCAAGGTACATCGTCACGGCCTTGGCATCGGCATCGCTGAGTCCGAGCGCCGGCATCCGGGTTTCCGGCTTCATCGCCTGCGGGTTCTTCACCCACCGATAAACCCATGTCCCGTTCAATCTGAATCCTGCGCGGTCGAGCGCCGGCCCGACCTTGCCGCCCTCTGCGCCAAGGCTGTGGCATCCGTTGCAGCCATACTTGTTCTCATAGAGCCGTTGACCGAGCTCCACCATCTTTGCAACCTGTTCCGGTTTCACTGTGAGATCGGGCCGGGCTACGCTTGTCCCTTTTCCCGGTCTCGTCGAGAAATTATTCAACGCAGCCTGCGCAGCGTCGAGTTCTTTTTTCGCCTGCCCCATGGCTGCCATTTCCTTGGCGTAGACTGCATCATCGACATCGACGTTTTTCTTCTCTGCCTCATCGCTGGCTTGCTTCTCTGCCGCCTCATAAATCTTCGTCGCCTGGTCGAAATTGCCTTGGGCCGTTTGGAGCGCCGCAGCCAGCTCTTTCTTCCGCTCCTCGACCTTAAACTCCAGCTTCATGCCGTGGAGGCCGCGGACATAAGCGACAATGGCCCAAATTTCGTCTTCGGACAGGGTGTACTTGAAGGTCGGCATGGTGGGCACGGCAAAATCGTCGTCGCCGATCACGTCCCCGCCCTCACTCGTATCCTTCATGTCGCGTGAAATCGTATTGAAGATGTCATTGTCTTTCAATGTGCTCATCTCTGACTTGTTCGTGAGATCTTTGGGCTTCGGATCGGGCATCGAGGACCAATTGTATCCTTCGTTCTGACGTCCGCTCTCACCGTGACAGTGCGAGCAGTAGTGGCCGTAGAGTTCATGCCCCTTCTGCTGCTGCTCGTTCGCACAACCCAAGGTAGCCATGGCCCAGATGCCAACCAGTCCACCCACCACTCCCAATGCGTATCGGCGAGCCGCCTTCATGCTGAATGCCCTTTCTTTAGCTTGCGGATCAGAACGAACTGAAATCCGAGAGCCAGGCCCACGGCGATGGCCGCATAGTAATAGCCGGACAAATCCGGGGGCGCCTCTGCGCGGAAATTCCACCAAGAGGTGACCGCCTTCTGGGACCCCTTCTCCTTCAGCTCACCGCTCGCGTCTTTCTTGCCATCCCAGACGGCGAAGGCGATATTGATGAACCCACCTGTCGCAATCTGCGTATCTTCGTCCGGATGTCCGGTGTCGAGTAGCCGCGTAAAGACAACTTTCCATGTACCATTAGCGTAGACACCTTTGGCTTTCACGTCTTGGTGCGTCTGCACCTTGATTGTGCCAAAGCCCTTGGCATTCATGTCCACGCCTTTGTTGTCTTTGTTCTTCCAATACCAAATATTGACCGGGCCGCCCTCCACCTGCGCCATCGGCTGACCATGCGCAAAGTGGGCTTTCTTGTCGCCCACCATGAACTCAACCGCGGCTGAATCGTCCGGGTCTTCCGTCGGGTCGTCGTACTCCAAGAGAATGGCGACGTTGGTCCCGTCATGCAACGCACGCACATTCAGATCTTTGACCGTCGCGTCCAGAATACGATTCGGCCAATGGACTTGAGGCGACATCGGGAATCTCGCCAGGGTCGCGCTGTTCCACACCGCCGCAGTCGGGTCATCGGCCGGCAGGCCGCCCTTCACCATCGGAGCGCTGACCGAGACGCTTTGCAGGGTTGAGACGGGCGGAGCGGTGACCGCGACCTTTTCCTCGGCTGAGACGGGCTGCACAGTCAGGAATCCCATGGCGAGCCATACACCGACGACGACATTCGGAACAATTTGACTCAGTCCGCGTATCATAAATTCTGTCCTCTCTCCCTCTCTCTACTCACTTCATCAGAGGGTGGGGCTGTGTGCCTTCCTTAGTCTCTTTTAGGATGGGGGCTGTTTAATCTCCCACTGCGCGCGTTATCCCAATCCCCAATTCATTTTCCAGGGTAGCCTGGTCGATCCTCAATTGCGCGCGTCGAACGAGCACATTCCTATCGTGCGCGTTCCGCGAGCAGGAGGACGACCGGGCTGCCCCACTACTCCCACGTCCTCGGCGCTTGATGCGCTCCATCGTACTCGCCCATGATGATTTTCCAGATCCATTCGTCAGGAAGTTCGACTTCCCAGCGAGGCATCGCGGATTTCCATGGCATCCCTTCGATCGGGAGGCCAACGCCGCCCTTCTTGATGCGCCAGAAGAGATAGCTTTCCTGGAGCATCGCGATCGTCGTTGGATCGGAGAAGTTGGCCGGGGGAGGATTGAATCCCCTGGCTGCCGGACCCTTGCCATCGAAGTTTCCGCCGTGGCAAGGGGAACAGAACGCGGCATAGAATCCCTTCCCCTGCTGGATAGCGTCTGGTGTCTTTGAAATTGGGTTCGACAAGCCGGTATATTCGCCTGGCGGCGCTGGATGAATCGTCCGGTTTTCTGATGGCGGCGCATCACTTACCGCCGTGCTGTTATAGGTTTGCCAGCCGACCAGCAAAGGGAACAGAACCAGGACGCCGTAACGCAATGCTTGCAGCCCACCAATATTCTCTCCCGTCAGGAACCGTTGGATCGGACCCCAAAAAGCCTCTTTGGACTCTGCGCTCACTGTGGCGAAGATCACAAACCCCGACGTTGTCAGCATCATATAGAGAAAAACCAGACTGGCCGGCAGCGGCGCCGAGCCAGGTATATTGGGCACCACAAATTTTAAGATCGCATAGACGACCACATTCAAGACGATCAGCTTGATCATCGGCCCCATAAGTTCCTCCTCAGTGCGCTTGCGCCACGGCCACTGGACCGGACTGGGCTGCCTTCGCCGGAGCGGCAGGCACCTCTCCCGGCGCGGCCAGTTCAGCTACAGTGACAGAAATCGGCTCCCCGCTCATCTGCTGCAGGAATGCAATGACCGAAAGAATTTCATTCTTGGACAGCCCGATAGGATTCTTATTGATGTAGGGCATCCGGGCCGGATACTCCTTCGCCACGCCTTCATGGCGATAGTCGAGATAGATATAGGCCTGCGGTTGCGTCAAACTTTCAAACAGAAACTCACGGCTCAACTTGGCCCCGATCCCCTTCAGGTCCGGGCAGCGGGCCGATTCGCTGGGGCCGATGGTATGGCAGAGCGCGCATTGGCCCTTACTAAAGAAGATCTTCTGCCCGATGGTCGCCATGTCGGTCGGCGTTTTGACCGTGGCAATATCGAACTTCTCCTCAACGGGCGGCAACGACGCCATCTGCGGCACGGACAACGCGACGAGCGTGAAGAGGCCCAGCACAATCGCGACAAATCCGATGACCCGGACGAATGTGGCGCGAATGAAGAGGAGGATCAGAACCCCGCTTCCTATCACTGAGAGACCAATCAACTGTAATTTGACAACTTCGCTCATATGCCCCCTTCGGGTCGTTAGAAGTGCTGGGTTCTGAGTGCTGAGTTACACTCAAAACTCTGAACTCGCAATTCAGAACTTGCGCGCTTTCGGTTCATCGAGCGCACTCGACGCGCCTGCCAACGCTGGCATGCCGTGCGGCAACTCGCCCTTAGTCGATCCGCTAGGCGCTTTCGCCTTATCGCCCATCGTGGCCACCCAGAAAATGAAGGCGACAAGCATGCAGAAAAAAAATGTACACAAGGCCATGATCGCAGCAGCAGAGCCGAGCGCCGGTGAAAACGCGTATGGCGACGTATCGCGGAGCACACCATAGACATGCCAATGGACGCGAGAGGACGACCGTGCGTAGCCCATGAGCGTCATCAAGAGGATGACCATGACCGCGTTGAGGACGAGGGCGTAACCGGCACGGGGAGGCATCTTGCCCCAGACCATTTCCGTCGTGGTCTTGGCACTCCGCAGCAGCAAGGCCGTCAGTGGAGTGATCGTCACCATGACACCGATCACGACCAATACCTGCGTCGTCGAGAAGTAATTGATGCGAATGATGGCGGGAACGAAATACCCCCACACGCCGAGGACGATCACCGCGATCGCCGCGAGGGCAAGGATGCCGCCCATGATCGCTTTGGCGACCTTGGCCCAGCCCGCCGTTTCCTGCTTGCCGGCCCGCCAATACATAATGAAGCTCATGAATGTGACGAGGATCATCAGATTCGCCACGGTCATCTTGGCCGACATGACGCCGAATACGCCAAGAAGCGGGTGATGGCTGCCCCCCATCTTTCGCGCTTCTTCCATACTGGCCACGAGCGAGTGGGGCGTCATCCAGACACCCAGGCACAGCAGCAGAGCAATCAACATCGCCAACATCGGCTTCCGGTACTTCATCTCAGAGCCGGGGAGGCGATAGGTGATCCCCAGCCAGAAATAATAATTCGATCCGAGAAAGAGCACCCCGATGAGCATGGCTTGCAGAATGAACAGCCACGACAGGAAGCCTCCCATCAGCGTAATGC
>JBKJZK010000312.1:0-2459 GCA_046715215.1 Nitrospiraceae bacterium | reverse complement strand
TGAACGTGCAGAGGCTATCGAAAAACGGACGGGCCTTATGCACGGCATAGAATCCCTCTGCTGTCAATTTGGAGAACTGCATCATGCGTATGGCCACTGGCTTCAGGGCGGCTTTGTCGTACCGGGCAATAATGTCGCCAATCGCGTTATTCTTCACCGCATCAGGCTTGATGATAGCTAATGTTCGTTCACTCATAGGCTCTGAGGTTCCTCCAGACAGTTAAAGAATAGATTGAACAGCGCTGGCGCATTATAAGTGGCTGATAATGGGCTTGCAAGAGTCGGAGAAAGTGCGGCAGGCGATTGAGGAGTATATCTTGTGGGGTACTCTAACAAGGAGTCACACGGCGATGACGATCGCTCTAGAGAGAATTCTGTGTTGCCTGTTCTGGAAAGTACTATTACTGAAACTGTGCGGCGAGTTCGCCTGGTTTAAAGACGCCCCGTTCGGTGATGATGCCGGTGATCAACTCAGCCGGGGTCACGTCGAACGCGGGATTGTAGACCGCGACTCCGGCTGGTGCGATCGGATGGTTGCCGTGGATGGTGGTGACTTCGTTTGGGTTCCGTTGTTCGATCGGAATGTCCGCTCCTGTTTTTGTGTTCAAATCAATCGTGGAATAGGGTGCAGCTACGTAGAAGGGAATCCCATGGGCTTTCGCCAGCACTGCGACTGAGTACGTACCGATTTTGTTCGCCACATCCCCGTTGGCGGCGATCCGATCAGCCCCCACGATACAGAGGTGAATTCTCCCCTGCCGCATGAGTGCGCCGGCCATATTGTCGGTGATCAGCGTTACAGGAATCTTGTCCTGCATCAGCTCCCAGGCCGTGAGCCGCGCGCCTTGCAATACCGGCCTGGTTTCGTCTGCAATGACTTGAATCTTTTTCCCCTGCTCCCATGCCGCGCGAATGACGCCCAATGCTGTGCCATAGCCGGCTGTCGCCAGCGCACCGGCATTACAATGGGTCAGGACCGTTTGACCGCTGGCAATGAGTCCAGCTCCGTGCTGTCCCATTGCCTTACAGAGGGCGATATCTTCATCGAGAATAACTTGTGACTCCTTCAGCAAGGCGGCTTTGATGGACGCAATTGGCTGCGTGGGTAACGAGGCGAGCATGCGTTTCATCCGTTCGATGGCCCAAAACAGGTTGACCGCCGTCGGCCTCGTCGCCGCGAGGTGATCGCAGATCACGAGCACCGCCTTAGTGAAGGCCTCGTAGTCGGATGCCACGACGGTCTGAGCGCCAAGTGCAACTCCCATCGCCGCAGTCACACCGATCGCCGGGGCTCCTCTAACTTTGAGGCTGCGAATTGCGTTGGCGACGGCCTGATAGTCCCGGCAGTCCAAAAACTCGACGTACTCCGGCAACCGGCTTTGATCAAGCAGCCGTACTGCGCCGTCTTTCCATTCAACGGTAGGAACCATGCAGAATCTTGTAGCGGGAACTGGGATGCAGTGCAAGGGGTCAGCCCGGATTATTTATGACGGTTCGTGGCGAAATCGCGCAGTCGTCACGCGAGACAGGCGCGCGGAGCCGCTAGGGAGGGAAGCATACTTGAAACAGTATGTTGACCAACTGAGGGGCGAGCCCGCCTGCCTGGACGCCGTGCCGACCGTGTCCAGGCTTGTCGCAGCGGCGAATCCGCGATTGCAGCAGAAACGCTCATGAATAATGCGGGCTAATATTTCGGGACTGCTCAACTCTAATCGTGATTCGGTTAACCGCGCGCCAGCCTCTCTCTCATGATCAGTCGTATCACGAGGGGCTACCGGCTATTCACTCGTTTCACAACGGAAAGTGGCGCCACAGGTCTCTCCTCCATTTTGGCAAATTCCCGTTCCAACATGGCCCTGATGAAGCCACTGGTCGTATATCCCTGCTGTTTCAGGTTATCGAGCTGGGTTTTGAGATCGAGGGGTAACTGAATCACGATTCGCACGAGATTTGGCATACCTTAGCTCCCTTAACATTTAGCGACACAAATGTGAAGCCAGGACGAATAACTGCACATGCTATGCCTTGCTGGCAAGTTATGAAAGGTAAACAAAAGTGAGGTCTTATGCTAATAAACCTTCACTGTTTGGTGAAATGAGAGACCAATTTCGTCTTACCAAGACGTGAAATGTGCATCCTTTGATTCGCTTAGACTGACCTGAGAATCAGCGCCAGCGAGTGGCCCTATGACGTGGGTCAACACCATGGAACCTAACCCGCATTCTTCATGAAGCTTCTGCTGCCAAGCGCGGATACGCGGCTGTGGCAGGCAGTCTCGCCGTTCGGCCCTTCGACATACTCTTGGGGACTGGCACCCTTCTTTTTGGTGACTGTCCCCCTCTGAGGAACAGCTGACAGGCACCGCCGCAGACGGCGGCGCCTGTCCACTGCGCTCCGAGTGCCCGTCTCACTTCACGTCTGCACGCTTTCGCGACGAACCTTCATGAATAATGCGGGCT
>JBKJZK010000311.1:0-4760 GCA_046715215.1 Nitrospiraceae bacterium | reverse complement strand
GTTCATCCAACAGACTATCCAGGTGGCAGAAGAGTCCATTCAAGGTCACGGGGGCATTCGGCGCAATCGTGCTTTGTGCCACGGCGAGCGGTGCCGGCAGCGGGCGGGAAGGAAACGAAGGGAGGGGATTGGTCACCAGTGCCCGCACGAAGTCTTGAAACCGGATAGCATCGTAGCGATGATGTTTGATGGCCACCCGATCGGCTGTCGCGTGAATCGTGCGGCCTTCCGACAGCAAGGGCGAATCGGCATTAAGATCTTCGACATCGGACAAGATCGACCCTAGAATCAGCAGGCAGTCAGATGCATTGATGAACTGTTGGACCTCGTCACGGGCGATGAGGCCGCCGTACACTCCGACGTAGAGTGGATGGTCTTCACGGATGACGGATTTGCCCAGCAGGGTCGAGGCGATGGGGACGTTGAGCTGTTCGACCAGGCGAGTCAGATCGTCTTGCAGGCCGAATCGCCCGATCTCTGCACCGGCTAAGATAGCAGGCCGGCTGGCCGAGGCCAACATGGCGCGAACTTCAGCGATGGCTTCATCCAGCGCGGCGGTATCGCTTGGCTCATCGTCGAGGCAGAAGGGTCGTAACGGGTTTGGCAGCGGCGTATGTACCAGATCGCGAGGGATTTCGATGTAGATCGGGCGGCGATAGCGCAACAGCGCCGCAAAGGCCTGATCCATTTCTCGTTCAGCCGTTGAAGGATCGTCCAGCGAGATGGCTGCCACCGTGATCTTCTCGAAGACCTCGCGTTGCGTGGAAAAATCACGCACCATATGGTGCATGTAGGGTGTGCGAACACGCTCAGAGAGTCCTGGCGACCCAGTGAGCAGCACCACCGGCGACCGTTCTGCATAGGCGCAGGCGATCGCGTTCACACAATTCAGCCCCCCGACACAATAGGTGACGCAGACCGCCCCGATGCCGTTGATACGCGCATAGGCATCCGCTGCGAACCCCGCACAATCCTCGCGTGTGGTCCCGACATGTTGAATCGGTGAGGCGTCAATCAATTTGTAAAGGCTGAGGACATAGTCGCCGGGGATTCCAAAGATATGACGGACCCCCAACTGGTGGAGCCGATCGATCACGGCGGAACCGATGGTCGGTATTCGTTTCATTGTGTGACTTCCTGGTTCATAGAGCGGTTAGCATGTGGCACCTCACGCCCAGGAGCCTGTCCGACATTGTCTGTTCTACTGCAGCGAATGATCCGTGACATCTGCGTCGTTCTCGGCCCGAAAAAATCCTCAACGTATTCCAGCGAATACGCCTCCGGTTTTTCCGGGCCTGCGGCCTCGCATTTAGCCGCGCCTCCTTCGCCTCGTCACGAAGGCAATGCCGGACAGGCTCCCTGGCGCAGCAAATCACAGCGGGGGTCAGCCGTCAAGCAATTAGCCCGGGTTATTCATGAACGCTTCTGTTGCAATCGCGGATTCGCCGCGCTTGCGCGTGAAGCGTTGTCGTGAGGCAATTCCGGAATCTGTTGACCTGTTGAATATTCGGAATTCATCAGATCGTCAGATATCTTCCCCTTCACGCTTCACGAGGAACGCGCATTCGGGCGATTTCGCGACGAACCGTCATGAATAATGCGGACTAGATGCGTCCGGAAGGGCTTGACGTTCCGTTCGCGCCATTGGATAAGTACGCAATGACGCTTCGTGATGACAGCCCACGCGGGCGCGTCCGCCTCTCTCGCACACGCGGGGTCGAGGCATTGGGGCATCTCTGGATCTATGCCGGTTATGTCGAGGAGGTCAGCGGCGAGCTGGTCTCGGGCGATGTGGTCGATGTCATGGCGCCGAATGGACGATTCTACGCCAGAGGTCTCTACAATCCTGCGTCCAAGATCCGCGTGCGGATCCTGACCTTCGACGACGAACCTATTACAGAAGTGTTTTGGCGGGGGCGAATCGCGCAGGCCGTCAGGCTACGTCACCGGATTGTCACCGGCACCAATGCGTATCGCCTCATCTATGGAGAAGGGGATCGATTGCCGGGCTTGATTGTGGATCGCTATGACGATGTCTTGGTCATGCAGACTCTGTCCTCCGGTATGGACCGCCGGAAAGATCTGCTGGCCGATCTCCTGTGTCAGGAATCCGGAGCCACACGAGTGTATCTGCGCAACGATGCCAAGAGTCGCACGTTGGAGGGGCTGCCGATGGAGCGAGGATTTCTCCGAGGGGGTGGCGCGACGACAGTCGAGATCCAGGAAGGGCCGGCTCGATTTCTCGTCGATATCGAACGAGGGCAGAAAACCGGTTGGTTTTGCGATCAACGAGAGAATCGTCTGGTGACGGCACAGTTCGCAACTGGCGCGGAGGTGCTGGAAGTGTTTGCTCATACCGGAGCGTTTGGGATTCATGCGGCGCTCGCGGGAGCGAAGTCGGTCGAAGGGCTGGATGTGAGTGAGGAGGCCCTGGCGCTCGCGCGCAACCATGCGCGGTTAAACAAAGTGGATGATCGTTGCGTCTATCGATCGACGGAGGCGTTTGAGGAGATGCGAAAGCTGGAACGGGCTGGACGCCGCTATGATCTGGTGTTGCTCGATCCCCCGGCATTTGCCCGCAGTAAACAGGCCGTGCCTCGTGCCCTGGCTGGATACAAAGATGTGAATCTGCTGGGGATGCGACTCACCAAGCCGGAGGGATTTCTGACCACGAGTTCCTGCTCCCACCACGTGACTGAACAGGAATTGTGGATGGGTATCCGCCTTGCCGCACGAGATGCGAAGCGGCAGGTCCGCCTGCTTGAACAGCGTGGACAGGCCAGCGACCATCCAATCCTTGCCACCATGCCGGAAACGCGGTACTTGAAATGCTTTATCCTTCAAGTATTGTGAGCGTAAGGTCGGAAGGGTGAGTTTGTCGCTCGTATGCAGGGCGCTCAAAAAGGCTGTCCAGCAAGGCCGCAGCGAGTGAAGGCCCGAGGCGTACCCTCGTGGTACGCTGAGGGTCTGAACGATGCGAGAACGCTGCTGGCGGACTTTTTCAGCGTCCTGCTAATCGCTCGGTGGTTCGAAGTGGCCCGACGGGCGGTTCTGCCAGGGGATCGTCGCCTGTTTGGCTTGCTTGACGAGGCTACGCAAATTCACTTCCGCTGCGCGGATCAACTTCGGCTCGCCGCTTTGCATGATAGCGGTCAGCAGGACGTACAGCGAACGATCCATCCGTGATCCGGCGAGAATTCGTTCCGTGACAGGATCTGGGCCTGCGGGGGTGGAACTGGCATCTTCCTCTGGATCGTCGAACAAGGTACGAAACGAGGTCGGATGGCTAAAGAGCCAGGCAGGAGGGATCTTCAGGGCGGCAGCGAGCGCTTCGAGTAGCGAGGCAGAGGGATCAACCTCTTCCGCTTCAATTTCCTCTAGCACGTGAGGCAGAAGATGCGACGCGGCTGCCAAGTCGTCGACCGAATGACCCCGCGAGATACGCCAGGCTTGAATCTGTTGTCCGAGTGCCATGGCGCGATGATACTGAATTGGGATTCTCGCCGCAACTCCCCTGTGTCGGGCTATGGCATTTACACTTTTAAATACAATGGCTTATGCGTATTTTCCCTCGGTGGAAGATGAGCGATGAAATCAGGTATAATACGCTTCCTATTTCATGCTAGATCCCAGTGAGGAGGCGTCATGTTAGGTACAGATATTCGCGGAATTATCGCAGAAGAAGAAGAAGTTCAGCGGCGCAAGGACGCCTTGAAATCGCTTTTAAGTATGCGCTCCAAGCAGTTACGGGAGTCGTTGGAACAGCGGATCAAGCGGGCGCGGACTTGTGGAGATTGGATCCAGCTTTCTCAAGAAGAATGTGCCACGCTTCACAAGCGGGAAAAGCTCCATCTCAAGTCTCAATTCGACAAGCTGCAGCACGAGCAAGATCGAACCAGAGGGAAGTTGACTGCACTCAAACGAGCGAAGGCGCGAGCCCAACGAATTCGTGCTGCCGAAGCTGCTTCCGGGCGGAAACGTCGCTGAACCAGCTCTGTCCACTGTGACGCACTAGCGTGGCTGTCTCACTCCCCCTCCTGACGCGCTCGCAAGGGGCGCACATTTGTGAACTCCTCCTTGATAGACGCGTACGAGCACAGGATGGCGCCTTCGTGGTCGAAGGCGCCCACTCAGTCCGAGATCTCCTGACTCGGTATCCGGAACAGATTCTCACGATCGTCACCGCCCACAGTTATCTGTCAAAAGAGGGGCAGGGCGACCGACTGGTTCGACTAGCCTCCGAGACGCAACAGTACTCCTGCCCCGACCGCCAGTTCTCAAAATTGTCGGATCTGGACGCGCCGCAAGGCATCCTCGCTGTGGTGCGGCAACCGACATGGGATGAAGGAGAGGTTCTTAGACAGCCGACTGTCTTGGGGATTTTCGGAGAGCAGCTACAAGATCCCGCAAATGTTGGGGCCATTATTCGAACGGCGGCAGCTCTCAATGCCAGCGCCCTATGGCTCACGCCGGAATCCGCCGATGTCTATCATCCCAAGGTGGTTCGTGCGACGAGCGGTGTATTGCTTGCGCTGCCGATCTTTGTCGCCAAGGATGTGGCTAGATTGATCCGGCAGGGCTGTCAGATTTTTGCAGCAGAAGTGACAGGGGATGGGACCGTTCCGATCGGCGAGATTCATCAGGTGCCACGAAAACTTGTGTTTGCCGGCGGTAATGATAGACGAGGTTTATCAGCTCAGATTCGCAGTCAGTCCACCACTCGATTTACCATCCCCCTCAGTCGTGACGTGGAATCCCTT
>JBKJZK010000310.1:0-4812 GCA_046715215.1 Nitrospiraceae bacterium | reverse complement strand
CTACCAAGGGGGGCAGCTCTTGAATGCCGAGTTTTCGGCGCCGCGTCTTGAGCAAGAATTAAAAGACCGCCCCTATGGCATCTTGCATATTGCCACCCATGGCTGGTTTGCCTCAGACACCACACAGTCCTATCTGTTAACCTATGACGGAAAACTCACCATCAATGAACTGGATCATTTGATTGGACTGTTCCGGTATCGAAAAGATCCACTGGAGCTCTTGACCCTCAGCGCGTGCCAGACCGGCATCGGCGACGACCGTTCGGCCCTCGGCCTGGCCGGTGTCGCCATCAAAGCTGGTGCGCGGAGCGCGTTAGCCACACTCTGGTTCATCAACGATGAAGCCTCAGCCACCTTGGTCACCGAATTCTACCGGCAACTACGGAATCCCACGCAGTCGAAGGCACAGGCTTTGCAACAAGCACAGCAAAGGCTCTTGGCGGATCGAGTCTATGAACACCCGGCCTACTGGTCGGCGTTTCTCTTGCTGAACAACTGGCTGTGATTCGTCTCATGGAAGTGCTAGAGTCGGGCCGTAGACGAATCAATCGGCCCCGTGGGAGGTCGTGGATGAACACATCGGTCATCATCTGCAGTGCGCTGGTCATCATGCTCAGCCTGGCGGGCTTCAGTTCGGGGGCGGGTGCAGGACCTGTTGCCGACCAACCGATCCTGGCCCCAGCCGGCCAATCGGAAGAGTCGCAGTTACCGGTCTATACCCCTCGGAGTAAGAGCACGCCCCGCGCGCGAGTCGGTGGAGGCATGCGAGGTACGGATGGGAAGGATCCTGAAATCGTGGCCCTTGTTCCCGACCATGTCGGCCTGACGGTGAAGCGGGCGCCTTCCTTAAACTGGTTCCTCTCCAAGCCGACTGCCTTGCCCATACGATTTACGCTCATCGACACCCGATCGGTCAAGCCGCTGCATGAAGGCCCGATTCCCACACCAGGTCAGGCAGGAGTCCAATCCATTTATCTCAAAGATTTGGGTCTGACACTCGAAGCGGACGTGCAATATCGCTGGTACATCTCCGCAATTCGCAATCCAGACTCACCATCGCAGGATATTGTGGCCGGCGGCATAATCGAGCGCTGTGAGTTCAGTACGTGCCTCGTGGAAATGGAAGTCGATTTGAGCTGCGACCGGCTAAGCGTACTGCGGAACGCCGTGCGCGGGTTTTGGTACGACGGCATGTCTTGTCTTTGCGATCTCATCAAGACCAATCCGCAAGAAGCCTCTTTGCGACGCATGCGTGCTGCCTTGCTCAAACAAGTCGGCCTCAACGGCGTGGCAGAGTGGGATCTCAAGTCGGCTCCGCCAGAGAAGTAATCCCTCGGGAAGAAGTTCTGAGTTCTGAGTTCTGAGTTTTTGGTCAACGGCTTTGCCGAGTTCTGAGTCACCGGCTTCGCCGAGTTCTGAGTTATAAGTTCTGAGTTTTGGGTTCTCACTCAGAACTTCCCTTTCATCTCGTCTGGCTAACTCATTTCTCATTCCGCATTCTTTCCGCTTTCCTGGCATTCATTCCTAATTGCACATTTTACAAGTATTCCACATGCGCCTGCATGTCTCTCGCTTCAAGAAGCTGATGGATGAGCATTAGGCCACGGATGATGTCGCCGACAGAGGTTCCCTGAGGCGCGTAAGCGATTCCAGCGTGCGTCACGCCTCCGGCATGCAAACGTAAGAAATCGTCGTCTTGAGTGAAGAGTACACAGCCATCCGTCTGAGCCCGAGCCAAGTGTTCCTCATCCGACGCGCCGCGTAGACCGGCCTCCAGTACCGTGAGCACGTCGGCCCCGCGTTGCCGCAGTCCCTTCACCACGGCCGTGGCCACGTGCTCATCGACGTAAAACTTAATCGGCTGTCTCATCGCGCAGCTGCTCCTGAAGCTTCAGCTGGAGCTTGGAAGAGCTGCGCTGCCTCAATGCTTCCACAAAGGCCGCACTTTCTTCGATGGTTCTGTCGATCTCAGAGCGGTGATCAAAATAGTAGGCGAGTGCGGCATAAACGTCTGCCAGCGTCACGTCGTATTCGGTGGCGATTTCATCTGCCCCCTTGCCCATCCGCTCGTGCCAGATTGCAATGTTCTGTACCGTGATGCGGTGCCCGGCAATGCGCGGCTTCCCTCCAGCAATGCCGGGTGTAATCTCGATATGCTGGTCCAGCATTTTCGTTACCATGTCACATCTCCTTCTGGGATTCGATCTCTACTCATTCGATGTCCAAATCATTTCTGCCACTTGCCCCCTACACCATAGATAGCGCTACAGTGCCATAGCCTCCCAATACCGTCAAGCGCTGGTCCCCCTAGCGCACAGTCTCTAGCCCACATTATTCATGAATACTTCTGCTGCAATCGCCGATCCGCTGCTACAACGAGCCTTCGGCCTGCGGGCTCGCCCCTCGAACCCTCAACGTACTGCACGAGTACGCCTCAGGTCCTCTGGGCTCCGCGCGCCGATCTCGCGACGCGGCTCAGCGATTTCGCGACGAACCGTCATGAATAATGTGGGCTAGGAACCTGTCCGACCTTAGCGGAAGGCTCAGGTCGAGGTTCAAGTTCAAGCCGAGGGAATGAGTCAAGTGAGGTTGGAGGTTTACTACGTCTCGTTCCTCTTATCTATCCACTTCTAACTCAGCACTCAGAACCTCTTCGCCTGCGCCGCCGATCCAGTAATCAATTTTGATTCAGTGCTGAATCATTTTTGATTCAGCTGGATTACTTTCCATCCTCGCGTAGGAGCGTCGAAGCAGGCGTAATTCTTGGAAACATAACAAGACTGCGACGAGGATATGCGCATTTTAGATTCGGCATGCGGTTTGCTGAATAGTCGGTTAGCAGGCTGGGGGTCAAGGCCGAAGCCGAGGTTGAAGGTTGAATGAGACTCTCGGCCTGAGCCTCAACCTGAACCTCCCCTGACGCTGGCGGTCTTTTCGAAAAGCGGCAAGGAAGCCCCTCGCCAGAAGCCCATCGCCAGGGACTAAAGGCTGAAGGCTGAAGTTTTCGGAACTTCGAACCCCGATCTTCAGCCTCGCCCTTCCCGATCCTCATTTAATAACTCAAAACTCAGCACCCAGAACGCAGAACTTCCTCCCCCCATCTCCCCTCTCTTATCCGCTTCTAACCCAGAACTCAGAACCCAGAACTCAGAACTTCTTCCCCCGTCCCGCTTCTCCCCGAGCACAGCTCTTGCTAATGTTTTTACTCGTTGATTGCCGATGAGGCACTCACTTAAGAGTGCTGAGTTTTGAGTTCTGAGTTCTGAGTTGGCAGTCGGGGCGAGAATGCTGAATGAGAAATGTGGAATGAGTTGGCCAGAAACGTGGAAAGGGAAGTTCTGAGTGAGAACCCAAAACTCAGAACTCAGAACTTATAACTCAGAACTCGGCAAAGCCGTTGACCCAAAACTCAAAACTCAAAACCTCTATGTTGACAGAGGGATCGCTTCCATGACTCGCCTCACAGGCCCCCCAAAATTCCTGTGGCTCGACATGCTGACAATCGTGTGTGTCGCTCAGGCACCAACACCAGGCTATACGGAAGAATTGCGCACCCAGTCCGATCAGGCTCTCATTCCGGAACTCGAGCTGATCAAGGAAGAGGAAACGGTCAGCATCGCCTCGCGCTACGAGCAACCGATCTCGCAGGCGCCGGCAAACGTCTACGTGATTACGGACGAGGATATTCGCCACTCAGGGGCGACGGATATCCCCACCGTGCTGCGACGCGTTCCAGGATTGGACGTGATGCAGACGACCGGAACGGAGTTCAACGTGAGTGCACGAGGCGATAATCAACTCGTCGCCAACAAGATGCTGGTGTTGGTGGATGGACGCTCCATTTATATCGACACGCAAGGGCTCGTGTTATGGAAGATGATTCCGGTAACGCTGCCGGAGATCAAACGGATCGAAGTGCTGAAAGGGCCTGCTTCCTCCATATACGGGTTTAATGCATTCGACGGCATCATCAATATCATCACGAAGTCGCCGGAAGAAATGAAGGGCAGCTCGCTCCAATTCGGAGGCGGCGAGTTCGGCACCATTTCCAGTGCAGCCATTCATGCAGGGAAGATCGACAAATTCGGCTATCGCCTCTCCGCCGGTCACGACCAAACTGCCCAGTGGCAGGACCGGAATGCCCTGTCGTTTCGATCGAACAAATTCAACCTGCAGACCGAGTATAACCTCTCCAGCCTATCCAAGCTCAAAATCTCAGGCGGCCTCGTCGACAGCAATCGCTTTGAGGGACCTACCGCTGAAATCACAACCGGCCAGGGGAAACCCGCTCAAGGGTATGCCCATGTGGTCTATGAACGCCCCAATTTCTTCATCAGAGGCTTTTGGAACCACAACACCGCTGTCACTGATCCGGTAACCTATCCCATTCTGGCCTCGTTCTACCGCAACACAGACCGAGCCGGGAATCGCCTCCTCTCACATACGGATGATACCTACAATATCGAGGCACAGCACTCGGTTGAGATTGGTCCGGGGCATCGGCTGACATACGGAGCGAACTACCGCCACAATGCTATCTCCAGTAACTACATATCTCAGTTCAGTCGGGAAGATCGGCTCGGCTTTTATGTGCAGGGCGAATGGCTGCTCGCCCCATCCCTGTCTCTGGTAACAGGGGCTCGGTACGATCTCAACACGTTCATCAACCCCACCATCAGTCCGCGTGTCGCGCTCGTGTATCACATTGTCCGTGAGCATACTGTGCGAGCGGCCCTGTCAGTGGCGTACCGCCGACCGAGCATCTTTGAGAGCATCGCCGTTGCGGGGGCGCAACTGAGCGTAGGGCCGTTC
>JBKJZK010000309.1:0-3049 GCA_046715215.1 Nitrospiraceae bacterium | reverse complement strand
ACCTCTACCCTGACGCAATGCCCTGCCAACGAGGCCGTCGCTAGAATATGGTCGATGCGCCAGCCTCTGTTCGCTTCCAGCGAGCCCGGCGCTCGGTAATCCCAAAACGTATACTGCTGCCGGTCTGATAGAGTTTCACGAACATGTCCTGAAACCCCCACGCCAACGTGCGTTCATACACTCGTCGCGCATCTTCGTGATAGCAGACATGCTTGAGATGTTTCTCGGGGCTGTGCACGTCCATCGGCCGCGGAGCGACGTTCATGTCACCGCACCAAATGACAGCTTTGTTCGGCAACACATGCTTTTCGAAATACTTGCGGAGTCGATCGTACCACCCAAGCTTGTATTGATACTTGGGTGAGTCGATCTCGAACCCCTGCGGCACGTAGGTATTCACGATGGGAATCCCCTTGATCACCACACGCAAGAGCCGCGCGTCCTCCGATTCGCCTCCATCATCAAACCCATACGCCACCGCCTCCGGTTTCTCCCGGCTCAATATCGCGACGCCGTTGTAAGACTTCATCCCCCGGTAAGTGATGTCGTACCCGGATTCCGCCAATGCCAGCAGCGGAAACTCGCTGTCTTGGACCTTGGTTTCTTGAAGACAGAGTACATCCGGCTTCTGTTGGGCCAGCCAGTCGAGCACGATCGGCAAACGTTTGCGGAGAGAATTGACGTTGAAGGTGGCGATCTTCATCCAAAGACCCATCGATATTCAGACCGCCGCATCCTAGCAAAAGGCCCACGGGGGAACAAGGCGAGTGATGTCGCTGATGAAGCGGTTGGCGAGAATCTCCCGACCAAGAACGGCCCTCAGGAGGAAAGACCTCTCGAGGGCCGGACAAACTGCTCAAAACAACTGCGTGAGGTTACTGGCCCATTGCCGGAGCCGGAGCTGCCTCAGGAGCGGGATCCGCCGGAGCGGCAACCGGTGGCGCTGCAGCCTTTGCCTTAGCCTTCGCGGCAGAACGCTTTGCCTTCGCCTTCTCTTTGTGGGCTTTCTTCTTGCCCTTCATTTCGGACTTCATCGTCGTATCCATCTCGCCTTTTGTGGCCTCATCAGCCATGACCAGGGAACTGGCCCCGATAATACACAACGCGGTAAAGGCTGCAACGATCAACCTCTGCATTAGACACCTCCTGAAATAAATAAAATAGTAGTGATTAGTGATGGTCCCCTCCGCGAGGACACGTCAGCCTGCACTCATTTTTCAATCCTGTCAAGAACTTGCCCGCATGATTCTCCTTCGCCAAATATCCCGTAGCTTCCGACTTTCGTAGCCGAAGTGGCTACTTCGGCGGAGTGGCTGCTAGGGAGACCTTCGTTCAGTATCCTTGTTGGTTGCTGCTGCAGATGCAAGAGACCGGCGAAGGATTGCCTGTTCAATTCGTGAACGCCTTCGATCCGGTGCAGAAAATCGCAGCACAAACTGAATACGCCCTGTTTCGATTACTTGGATGGTAATGCGCGGCTCTTGCGACGGAGCTTCGAGTAGATCGTCTGTGCCTACAACTTCATCTGTCGGCTTGCTTCCCATAAAGAGATTACATACGGCCTTGGCTGCGTCAAGCAAGTGCCGTTCGGCATCCCGCCAGTCGTCCTTGTCCCTGAGCAGAATCACAATGATGTCATGTTCAAGACGACGCCTCGATGACCTGCGATCTGAGTGCGATCGCCCATCGAGTAGACTTTCCTGCCCAAGATCAGAAGGGAGAGCAGCAGCAGACGTGAGGTGAGACCGTCGAGCACGACTGAGCTATCGATATGCGGCAACACCCCAAGGGATGGATCACAGCATTAGAACATTAATTAGCGTTGAGCGTATCATGGGTTCCCGGCACACATTCTTCGCGTTTCCACTGTTTCAGAATCTTCTGTTCGTCGAAGGTCAGGGTATAGCGGTAGCAATACAACATTTCTTTGGGCCCTTCACCCGGCTTTCCCATCAAAGCGGTGGCTTGCGTCGTGGCATTGGCCAGACCAGCAAAATGCAACGGGCTCAATTCCTTTTCGGCCAAGGGTACGCGATAGGTCCAGACCGAATCCCCCCCCAGAACAGGTGTCTTCACCGTATGAGGCGGCCCGAATTTCTCCGTCACCTCGTCTTGTGTGAGTCGATCCACGCCCTTCTTGAAATAGCCGTCGCGCCACGGACCGCCGCAGGCGAGCATCGCCCCTGCGAGGAGGAGCATCCCGGCTGTGAATATGTATTGACGCATGCGTCTCATGACTTGGGCTGGTCCTTGAGCTCTTGCGTGTGCTTCACGGAACAATAGAGTGCATAGCCTTGGGCCAACATGCCAGTGGCCAGCAAGCCCAACGCCGTCTGCAGCCACCATGCTCCTGTGTCTTCCAATCCGTAGATCCCGATGACGAACCCGAGCGCAATCCCCACGATCCCCACACATCGCGCGGCCATCCCGTTCATGCGCCAGTTAATGGGAGCCGGCTCTTTATGCCTCGCCATAGCGGGTACGCTACACTGGATGGCGCTGCCGATTCAACTCCGCTTCGCGCGAAAGTTTTTGGCATGCAACTCCAGCGAGATCGCCTCGTTTGCACGGCCTGCCGTCGCCGCCGACTCCCACATCTGTTGCTGGCACCCAGCCATGACACGAGGGAGGAAGCTGAGCGCGGGCATACAGAGTCTCTTCATCATGCACCCAACCGTTCGACAATGGATTCCGCCGGATAGGTCACGATTTCCGCCAGCGTGGGATGGTAGTGCGGCATACGCAAGAGGTCGGCCGCGGTTCCGTGGTAATACATCACCGCGATCAGTTCGTGGATCAGTTCACCCGACTCCGGGCCGACGATCTGCGCGCCAAGGAGTTCGCCTGTCGGCGGCGCACAGAGGAGTTTCACGAAGCCGTGCGTCGCGCCGAGACAGAGGGCCTTCCCATGATCGGCAAAGGGATACGAGGCCGTGAGGTAGAGAATCCCTTCGGCCTTCGCACGCGCTTCATTGAGTCCCAGCACCGCGACCTGCGGATCGGTAAAGACCACCTCGGCATCCAGACGATGGTCGAGCTCTTTCACCGG